>JAIVVP010000001.1:0-31057 GCA_049189775.1 Gemmatimonadota bacterium
TATTGCTGTTTTCGCGTGTGGTATGAGCTTCTTGAATTGATTAATCTGGTAATAAGCACTTGCCGCCAGCAGGTGTGCATCTGATGAAGGGTTTGCTTCCTTCTCGAACCATTTATCGAGATAACTCAAACCTTCTGCATATTTTTCCGAGTGAATATATAACTGGGCGATTATGTATGTAAGCTCATGCCTTACCTTGTCAGGCAGGGCACTTGTACTGACTGATTTCACAAACGATTCTATAGAGCGCTTGTAATCTTCCTGTGCATTATAGGCATAGCCGAGTGTCTGATTAATCACTGCTTTGTCATAGGCCTTTATTTCTTCTTTGTTTATATACAAATTAAGTTTTTGAACCGTGATGTGATAATTATTTTCATCCATTGCCACTCTTGCAACATTGAGCAGGTCATAGGTCTTTTTAGAAAGCAGGTATCGTGTATCTTCCTCTTTGGCCTGAACCAGACAGGTGATACAGAGAAATATGAAAATCAGGAATGGGCGCGATCTGTTCATTATTTTTATTTCTGCAGTCTAAAATGAATATCCTGTCGAGCACGTTTCTCAACGGTCTTGCCATCAACAGTTTCTGGATTAAATTTCCATTTTTTGATTGCTTTTAGCACTGAACGATCAAATATCTTTGGTGGATCTGATTTTATAATTTTTGGATCTTTGACTGAACCATCAACAGCAATTGTAAATTCAACGGTTACCACACCCTCGACACCTGAACGAAGTGCTCTGGGTGGATAAGATGGTTTGGTTTTCAGTGTCGGAACCAGGTTTGTCGCGATAACCGGAGCAGAAGGGGCTGCCGGTTTCGGTGTGGCTGATTTCAGGAAATCCCCAATATAAGGCAGGCCATGAATAGACAGGGGGACATTGATATCAGGTGTTGGTAAATCTACCTGTTTTTTCACTGGTTTCTGAATGTCAGGTTGTGGAAGATCGGGTGGTGGTAATTTTTCTTCCTCCTTAGGTAGTTCCTGTTTTTTTTCTTCAATCTTGCGTTCTTCTATTTTCGCTTTCTCTCTGAAATGAATAAAATCAAGAAAATTGGTAGAATCAATCTTGTTTAGTGGTTTATGTTCATGGGAAACCATTTGCAGAATAAGAAAAAAAATCAGGGCATTGACTGCACATGCAGTAATGAATATCAGTGGTAGTTTACTACTGAATAATTTATTTCTTGCTAGCAGAAATTGCGACATTACTCACACCTGATAACCTGACTTGATCCAGTACGCTGACTGTAGTGCCGGTCAGTGCATTTTTATCTGCCATAATAATGACAGTACCTTCCGGGTTTTGTGCATGTAATTGTTCGATATGTGCACGTATTGAACGAATATCTACATGTTTATTATCGATCCATATTTCGCCTTCTTTGTTTATCGCAATGATCAGACTTGCCTGTTCCTGGCGGATAGTGGTTTGTGCAGTAGGTCTGTCAACTTCAATGCCTGATTCTTTGGTAAACGAGGCTGTGACCATGAAAAAGATCAGTAAAATAAACACCACATCAATTAATGGTGTCAGGTTTACATTTGCTGCTGTAGTTTCCTGTTCTGTGTGGCTGTGACGCATGTGATTTAGAATTCAAGTAAGTCTTGTGCTTTTTCAGCTTGTAATTTGGCACGTCTATCCAGATCGGAACTGAAATATAAACCGGCCATAGCAGTTACCAGGCCTGCTGTTGTCGGTAACAGGGCACGTGAAATGCCTGATGCCATGCCGCGAGTATTTCCGGTACCGAAGATATTTAACACATCAAAAATAGTGATCATGCCTGTTACCGTTCCAAGCAGTCCTAAAAGTGGAAGTATGGAAGTAAATGTCTGAATAGGGATCAGGTATTGTTTCAGGGTAATGGAAATATCAGCAAGTAGGCCGTCTCTGATACGTAACGCATGCCATGATGAATGATCTGTCCTGTTGGACCATTGTGTAATGATGCTTGACAGTTTTTCTGGATAGACGACGAAATAGTAGTAATAACGTTCAATGATCAATAACCATAAAAATATAGATGTGATTAATATGACAACCAGAACCGGGCCACCGCTCTCAAAAAATTCTATAAATTGTTCTATTAAATCGCTCATTGTCTATGTGACTCAGAAAGTTGTGCAACAAATGCAGCGCTCTTTTCATCAAGAATATGGATTAAACGATTACTCTTTGTTGACAGGAAACTGTGTAGAAGTAGTAAAGGTATCGCCGCAACCAGCCCCATAACTGTCGTTACCAGTGCCTGGGAAATTCCTCCTGACATGACTCGGGGATCACCCGTGCCAAACAATGTGATTGCCTGGAAGGTATCGATAATACCAGTCACCGTCCCCAATAGACCTAGCAAAGGAGCAATTGCTGCCAGAAGAGCCAGTGTGCCCAGACCACGTCGTAATGGAGGCAGCTCTTTGAGGATAGCTTCGTCAAGTTTTAGACCAAGTGTATCCGAATCGATATCTGGATTATCCATGAAAATCTTCATGATGCGGCCAAGTGGATTTTCACCTGGCTGTTTGTCCTGCATTTGCGAGACGACCTTACGATCAATAACAGACAAAACATAAAAACGTTCCAGGGCGATTATCACACCAACCAATGCCAGGAAAATGATTATCATACCGACGATACCGCCTTGTTTGATGCGTGTAGTCAAATCAGGCACCTGCACCAGCAGGGCAAGCATTGCTCCTCTGGTAGGGTCGAGTGGAAAAGGCATGAGGCCTGACTGAGATTGTTCAAGGCCAATAGCCATTGACTGAAAGCGATGGGAGGGTTGCCTTGCTGGCTCAACGAGTTTTTCCGAGTCGGGTAAGTATCTCAGGAAACGGCCATTAGAAATTGCGCTGAAGGTACCAATACGTGTGACCTGTTGATTTACTTCCTCACCATTACTATTAATAAATCCGGTGTTGAAACGAACCACTTTTCCGGATTCTACTATTTCATCCAGAACCAGGAGCCAGAGTTGTTCAAGTTCCCAGATTTCAGGTAACTTTTTACTGGATGCCAATGCGTCAGTGATCTCATCTCGACCGGGTTTTTGCGCTGATACAAAAGAGTTATCAATGACGGAGTCAATATCTCCTGCAATTTGTCTGACAACACCATGCAATTCTGCCAGTGAACCTGAGCGACTTTCGAGCATATCAGTTTGTTTGGCAATTTGATTTTCATATAGGCTGTACGTACGTCTGAGGTTGGTCCCGCGTTTCTCTTCTTTATTAAGGATGGCAAGAGCTTCTTTTAATAATTGTTCCTGTTCTTCTTTTGCCTGTTTGAAAATTTCTTCGCGTTCGATATTTGCTTTCTTTTCCAGGGTGTTCTCTTGACGAACTTTTTCCAGAAGTTCATCCAGAGTTCTGGATGGCTCTGCGTTGACCACAGAAGAAATAGACAAGGAGATTAAACATATGATTATGTTTTGTAATTGATTTCTTCTGCTCATTTGATTTCTTCCCTGGTGTTTCCTTCCACGGTGTTTTCTTCCAGGATAATTTCTTCTGGCGCAGTGACAGGAAGTTTTATCAAATCAGGTGGCGCTTGTTTCTTGGCTATCAGAATTCCCTGGGCAATCGAGCGATTGTAGTCATCAGTCAAAGGGTTCCATTGTTTTTCCTGTTTATCCCAGTAGCCACTTTCTTTGCCATCGAGTGTTTGATAAAAAATAGACAGCCTCCCTATGCGCAGGATTTCTACAGTAGTGGGAGTATCGTTGCTTGTTATTGTCTCAGTCATGGTATCTATGGTCCGACCATATTCCATTTCTATCTGGTAGGCTTCCATGATGCGACGATATTTGTCAGGCAGGGAAACATCGGGCCTGTCCATCATGGTTTTAATTAAATCTATCCTGGCCAATCGCTCTTCCTGAAGGAATGGCGCATCAAGTGAAATGAATTCTTCCAGGACTTCAATCATTCTTAATAGTAGCGGTACTATGTTCTGTCTGGTTTCTGCAATACTGTTTATTTGAGCAGAAAGTGAGTCGGTAGTTTCCAGTTGTTTGGCCGTTAATTTAGCCAACTGATTATTGTAAGTCTTCAAACTATCTATCTTGCGAAGCGTGCTTCGATACTGATGTAACATATCCCTGGTATCATCAGCATACTCGTCTATGTTCTGTTGCGACTTTATAGATTGTGTGTTTGTCTCAAGAGTTTCTTCGACAGCTGTTTTTAACTTGTTTTCAGCAAAGCTAATGTTTGATGAAAACAGTATCAGGAAAAATGATAGTTGGGCAAATTTCATGTGTTTTATAAGGAAAATATCCTAAGCCTTCTTAATCGTTAATAATTGTATAATCATATCTGTACTGGCATATATTATGCAATCGAATATTATTGTTACAAATAGTTTTTTATCAGATTGACGATGCAGAGTTTTAATACATTCATATTTCTTAATTACATGACAACCGAGGTCGAACTGATCACGAGATATATACCCAAACTACTTGGAAATGTAGGTTTCAGCAAGACGATGAAGCAACTATATTCGAGGCATAGAGCCGCAGGACTAGTCATTCTAGTCCAAGGGTTTATAACGAAGAAGATGGTTGCTTCTCGTCTTGCCCTACGGGAGCTCAGGTAGAAATCCAGTGCCGCGTTACAACTCTTATGAAGGACTAGTCATTCATCGCGAGCTGCGCCTTGCTCTGACTTCCTATCTAAACTCTGAAGCCTGCATTTCCAAGCAGTTTGGGTATAGACAATGAGTCTGCGTTTTCGATTGAATATGCTGATTACCCTGTTGTTTGCGTTAATTCTGCTCGCAGCCAGTTTTTACGTGATAAACAATGCCAGAACGTCGGTAAAAGAGGAGATGCAGTCCGTATCGAAACTAACATTGCAATTAATTGAAATTGCCTTGATGAGTAATAGTGGCAGTAGCACATATGAAATCCAGCAAAGTGTGTTGGAAAACATTGCCAATCTGGAAAGTACGCGTCATCTTGAGATTGAATTATATAAAACCGGAAATACAGGTAGCAGGGTACCGGTAAGAATCATTCCGACAATCAATGCACAAGCTCCTGACTGGTTTGTACGAATGGTGAAGCCACAGCCCGTGGAATACAGGCGTGTATTCAGAGAATCGTTAACAGCCTATACAGAGATACTTATCAGGGCCAATCCCTCAGACGAAATAACTGAGGTCTGGAATGAAACCAAGGGTGTTCTTGGACTGCTGGTTTTATTTGCTGTGTTGGCAAATATTCTGGTTTATATCAGTTTAGGTCGCGGCCTTGCGCCGATTGAATCAATACTGAAGGGTCTGGATGGGATTGAGCAAGGCGAATATCAACGCCGTTTGCCCAGATTTAAGTATCCTGAATTCTCCAGAATTTCTGAAAAATTTAATAATATGGCAGAGGTTCTACAAACAAGCAGAGATGAAAACAGGTTGTTAACACAAAAATCCCTCGCCATTCAGGAGGACGAGAGGAGAATACTGGCACAGGAATTACATGATGAGTTTGGTCAATCAATTACGGCGATTAAGGCAGTGCTTGCATCCATAGAGCAAACGAAACATCAGGATAGTGAAATGCTCAAAAGTAGTGCCAGGACAATTGGAACATTTTCTGATCGAATGTATGAAGTGGCGCGTAGAATGATGCGACAACTACGGCCGGCAATACTTGATGAATTTGGGCTGATCTCGGCACTGCAGGACATGATTGATGACTGGAATTCAAGACATGAAGATGTGTTCTGTAGCTTTGAATTTAACGGTAAATTTGATGAACTCGGAGAAGAAGTTAACATCAGCATTTACAGGGTCATTCAGGAGAGTCTTACGAATATTATTAAACATGCTCAAGCAACCGATGTTACAGTTTGTCTGCAGCGTGTAAAAAATGATCCAGCATATACGTTCGGGGTAAAATTGCTGATTAAGGATAATGGTATAGGCTTTGATGAAACAAATCATCGAGGTCTGGGTTTGTTGGGTATGCGAGAGCGCGTAGAGGCTTTAAAAGGTTCTTTTGCAATGAAATCAGCCACTAATGAAGGTGTTGAAATTTTAGTTTCTCTCTAGGGTGTAGCAAGGCAGAAATTACAGGAAAAAACTATGGCAAGTACAAATTCAGGCACATCAAATAAAATCAGGGTATTACTTGTTGATGATCATGCCGTTGTTCGTGCTGGCTACCAGATGTTGTTACAAAACACAGACGACATAGAAGTTGTTTCCGAGGCAGAATCAGGCGAACAGGCCTGTAAGCATTATGTAGATACAAACCCTGATGTCGTGGTCATGGATCTTTCCATGCCAGGTATAGGGGGCCTGGAGGCAATTCGAAGAATTATCGCCAGAGACGCAGATGCCAAAGTTCTGGTGTTCAGCATGCATGAAAGTACCATCTTTGTTGAGCAAGCACTGCAGGCAGGGGCGCGTGGTTATATTACCAAGAGCAGTGCGCCGGAGGCATTGATAGATGCAATCAGGGAGTTAGCTGCGGGGAAATCGCACATAGATTCAGAAATAGCCCAGCAGTTGGCCTTCAAAAAAGCAAAAGGTGAGGACACACCATTTTCTGATTTATCAACACGAGAGTTCGAGATATTTTGTCTATTGGCTGAAGGCCTGAATACCAGTGAAATTTCAAAGCGGCTTTCATTAAGTTATAAAACGGTTGCAAATTACAGCACGCAAATTAAATCAAAACTTAATGCGTCGACTGTCGCTGAAATTGCACGTCTGGCGATACGTTATAAGATTGTAGAGGCTTAAATAGAACCGTAGGCAATCTCAAACGCCGCTGGAAAACCTGTTCCATACGTTTTCTACCGCCTACCTCCTTGTAGGCGTCTTACGCATCCATGCGTCCGCTGCACGACCGCCATGGATGGCGGAAGTGTCGAAAATGCATCGCTACAGGGATGTAGTTTAGTAGAGCAATGCAGGAGCTAATTGCCGAGGAGCAATTTTCGACTACAGTACATCCTGTACATCGCCGTTCTCGCACATCCTTCGACTCTGTCTCCTGATTCGTTCTACCTCCTGCATCCCTGCAGTCGTGTGCTTCACGGCATAAGGCCATCCGTGGCCAAAAAAAAAGGACCGCGAGGTCCTTTTTTTAACAACTTAAATAATTAAAATTATTTGTTGTTGATGTACATTGTTACTTCAAAACCGAAACGAATGTCGCTGTATTCTGGTGTATCCCATTTCATGATATTAATCCTCATATTTCTAGTTAATGTTAAATTTAAAATTCCTGCACCTTTTATAGTGCAGAGTCTGTGCCACTATTATAGATTTCACGAGAAAATCTGATAATTCCTATTTATAACAATGAGTTATATTAATTCTGTTAGAACGTAAGAACTCAATCATTTTGGTTAATATCTTAGAATTGGTCTAAATTAACCAGTATATTGGTTCTTATCCACCATCATTGAACCCTAATCTTGTTATATTTTTCATCTTTGGTCAGATCAGTTGGTGCCACAATGTGCACGACCTGTAGACATTGGCTTTTGGCTGCATCTCCAAACTCCGTAAGTTGTTTCGAAAATTTCTTTCCGGATTTGTTGTCCCTGAAAACACCACCTTTTTCACCTGTCATCTTTTTATTCCGGTCGTAGGTTACGGCATAACCATAAATTTCAAATGGCATAGCTTCTGCAATTGAATCGATCCGGCATGAACATGTTTGTAAGTCATCCATAGAATTTCTACCTATGTCATGCAGGCAATTAAGTACATATTCAACCCGGTCACGCGTTGGGAAGTCATTCGCATCAGCGAATGTTGAAATACATAGTAATAGTATGAAGGGAACAACTTTAAGTACATTTACAGGCATTTTTAATTCCTCGTATAATTATTACAATCAAAATTTAAATAACTCTTTCTAGTTACAGAGGAAGTCTAGGGCAGGGATGTATATTAATAAAATAGAATAAATAGGATATAACGATATATAAAATAGGATGATGATTACATGCCAGGAAGGGGGCATTCATCTGGAATGCTTAAGGTGTATTTATCTATGTGTGGCTAGATGACAAGGAGTGGCGAGAAGAAGAGCAATTACACTTTGGGGGATTATGGATTTCTATCAGGATTCATCGCTGTCTAGTTTCTCAAGCTGTTCCAGGGTAGGACTATTAATGAAGTCTCGAAATGTTTTCATCCTGAGCAATAGTTCCTGTAGCTCAGCATCTATATCAGCATAGTCTTCAGCGTGTGTTTTTACTTCGCTCTCAATACGCTTTATTGCATCGGTTAGAATTATATTAATCATTGCTATGTATTCTTGCTTTGTTGTTTCCTGATTTTGCTGTCTAACTATAAGCCTGATATTGCTATTTAACTAGTGGATCAACGGTGTTATCTCGTAAACTCTTCATCTAGTAACGACATCCAGTTATCAAACATCTCATTTGCATGCATTACTGCGTCCTCTCTGCTTGGGAAAACAGGCTCAGTTATAGCAATAGGTATTACCTCATCTTCTGGATAATATAGTTCTGCGTATACCTTGCCGGTGTCTGGATAAGTCGCTGTTTCTACCCTTAAATGAGCCATTGTTATGCTCCTTCGAGTTGTTGGTAATCACGGGTATAATTTTAGTAGGGACTGTGAATATTTAATGATAAGCACATCACAAAACGGGGGAATACACTCGTAAAAAGCTTTGTCACCGGCTTCAATGATTTGTCACTCTCCATATATTTAGTTACACCCGACTCGGGTAGTGCTTATGGGATCGTACTCTCTGTCGCAGCGTATATTCTGTTTTATGCTATACAAAGGCTGAGCCAAGCACGGCAACAACTACCAATATGATTACCCACATTGTTTGTCTGTCATCTTTTTTGGCTGTGTCGTCTTTTCTATTCATATCGTTCTCCAGTCCTTAAAAATGTGGTGGATGGCAGTAACCCGTCAACAATTTCGCCCCAGAGTTAATGCCTTTAAAGATGCCACCACACACCTCTTTAGGGTGGGGTCGAGGACTCATTGGGATTATGCTGAGAGAGCAGCCGGGTGGCTTGGCATAAGACGCCAATCCATTGACTTTTTGCGCCAGTATTCAGGGGATGGTGAAATTGATTCTTACGTATTTAAATGACTGGCTGGGGGTAGAGGATTACAAAATACATCCATGTATTTTGCCCTACGGGCCAGCACAATAATGATTGTGCTGTTCAAATCCGTTCCCTACGGATTTGTCAAACCCAGGGGTTCTCATACTTTTCTACTAACCAATACATAAAAAGGAAAACCAATAAAAACTGGCTTTCCTTTTTATATATTGGCTGGGGGTAGAGGATTCGAACCTCTACTGGCGGAGTCAGAGTCCGCAGTCCTACCGTTAGACGAACCCCCAAAAGTGTGCTGATTTGCTATATCAATTTTAGCAGGGAATCATAAAGAAAAAAAAAGAGGGTAAACCCTCTTTTTTTCTGAACAATCCTGAAAAACTTAACGTTTTGAGAATTGTGGACGCTTACGCGCTTTATGTAGACCAACTTTCTTACGTTCAACCTCACGTGCATCGCGGGTAACAAAGCCTGCCTGACGCAGTGGCTTACGTAGAGTTTCATCATATTCGATCAGGGCCCTGGTAATGCCATGACGAATTGCACCGGCCTGGCCAGTAATACCGCCACCTTTGACGGTGATATTGATGTCCATTTGACCCAGCAGGTCGACTGTTTCCAGTGGTTGGCGGACGACCATACGGCCTGTCTCACGACCGAAATACTGCTCAAGTGTTCTGTTGTTAATGGTGATGTTGCCGTCGCCACGCTTCATGAAAACGCGTGCTGCTGAGCTTTTGCGGCGACCTGTACTGTAATAGATGTCTGTTGCCATTTGTTAAATTTCCAATACTTTTGGTTGTTGGGCAGAATGTTTGTGTTCTGCGCCAGGGTATACTTTCAGTTTACGGTACATGTCTCTGCCAAGAGGACCTCTGGGGAGCATGCCTTTCACTGCCTTTTCGATAATCATTTCTGGTTTCTTGGCAATCAGCTTGTCAAAGGTGATTGACTTCAGACCACCTGGAAAACCAGTGTGATGATGATAGATTTTGTCTGTGGTTTTATTACCAGTCACCTTCACTTCTTTGGCATTGATCACGACGATGTAGTCGCCGGTGTCCATATGCGGTGTGTATTCTGGCTTATGTTTGCCACGCAGACGTCTGGCTATCTCGGTTGCGAGTCTGCCTAGAGTTTTACCGCTGGCATCTACAACGTACCAATCTTGCTTGATATCAGAGGGTTTTGCTGTATAGGTTGTCATTATATAAGTACTTCTAAAATGGTCATCGAAAAAAGAGGTGGAATGGTACGGATTGGCCGCTGGACTGTCAATATAATAAGCCGTTCTTTATATGTGATTCAGGGCAATTCAGGCCGATTTCCCACCGAAAACAGCGAATAATTCTAAAAACTGGAAATTACCGAGATTTACATTATAAAGAATGGCATATTACCACGTATGAGCGAACGAAATTATAGTGTTCTGGACGGTTTCATCAACACGATTGATGAGCATCTGGGGGCCTTTATAAGCCAGCCGCAGCAGACATTGCGTGCTTATCCTGCTGAAAATGTCGATCATTCGATGTTGTCAGAGACTGAGCGTCGGCAATCCGAAGGGTTTATGCGGGTCAATCATGCGGGCGAAGTCTCAGCCCAGGCACTTTATAAAGCCCAGGCACTCACTGCTCGCGATGATCAGGTGCGGGAGGCGATGGAACGTTCGGCAGAGGAGGAGATTGATCACCTGGTCTGGTGTGAGGAGCGTCTGCATGAGCTGGGTGGACGTACAAGTCTTCTTGGGCCTTTCTGGTTTTTCGGTTCATTTACCATAGGTTCCCTGGCGGGTTTAGTCGGAGATAAATGGAATCTGGGTTTTGTTGTTGAAACCGAGAATCAGGTTGTGAAACATCTGGATGAGCACTTGAATGAGATTTCTACAAGCGATTTGAGAAGTCGGGCGGTTCTGGAGCAGATGCGAGAAGATGAAGCACATCATGCCAGTGTCGCACTTCATGCAGGCGCTCATGAATTACCAGCACCCGTTAAAAGGATGATGAGATTACTCTCGAAGGTAATGACGAAGACCGCTTACTGGATCTAGATCAGTTTGATCTCTGGATAATTATCCGAGAATCGCCTTGAGGATGTAGAAGAAAATAATCGCCAGGATCGCACCGGCAGGCAGTGTGATGATCCACGACATAAAGATCGAACCAATCACTCGCAGATTCAGTGCTGAAATTCCTCGCGCAAGACCAACACCGAGTACCGCACCTACCAATGTATGGGTTGTCGAGATAGGCAATCCTGTTCCAGAGGCAAGCACGACCGTTGTTGAAGCTGAAAGGTTACAGCAAAAACCACGACTTGGTGTCAGCTCGGTAATACCAACCCCGACGGTTGCAATCACCTTGTGCCCGTACATGACCAGGCCAGCAACAATACCCATTGCGCCCAGCATCAAGACCCAGGAAGGCAGCATTGATTGTTGTTCAATCAGACCACCACTATTGACAATACTGACAACCGCAGCGACGGGTCCAATGGCATTGGCGACATCGTTAGAACCATGTGCAAAGGCCATGGCACATGCGGTAAAGACCATTAATACAGCAAACACCAGTTCAACACTGTGCAGGTGAAATCCACCAACATCGACTGGTTGCTCTTTTATCTTGCGAATCATAAAGATGCCGATAATGGCGGAAATAATACCGATAATGGCTGCAATGCTGTAACACTCAGTCTGTGTCATATCCAGGCCAAGATGTTTTAAACCCTTGAATACAGTAACCAGTGAAATAATGAAACCTGTCAAAAAAATATAAATAGGCACGTAACGTTTGGAGTTTTTAAACGGGTCTGAGCTATCCAGTATCAGAACCTGGACACTTCGGTAGAGAAAATAGGACATGGTCCCTGCCAGGATCGGAGAGACTATCCAGCTCATTGCAATATTACCGACTTTCCCCCATTGCACGGCATCCATGCCCATGGTGACTGCTGCAAAACCGACAATGGCGCCAACAATAGAATGGGTGGTTGAGACTGGCAAACCTTGACGCGTTGCAAACAATAACCAGACACCCGCTGCAAGCAGCGCCGATAACATGCCATAGACAAGCAACTCTGGAGAGTCCGCAAACATGGCAGAATCCACCATGCCTTTACGTATAGTGGAAGTGACTTCGCCACCTGCCAGGTATGCCCCTGCGAATTCAAAAATGGCGGCAATGATAATGGCTGATTTGATTGTCAGCGCTTTCGAGCCAACCGAGGTTGCCATGGCATTAGCAACATCATTAGCACCAATGCCCCATGCCATAAACAGACCGAATACAGCAGCAAGTATCAATAACAGTGTTGCGTGTTCCATAATGATTTATATTTGGGTGAATATGTCTGGGGTGAGTATGTCTATTGAGAAATAGTTTCAGGAAATTATTTGGCAAGCATTAATTGCAAGCGGTTGCCGGTACTCTGAGATGCATCGGCAAGGTCACCAATCCATTCGATTATCTTGTATATAAACATGACATCGATAGGGGGTAATTCACTTTCGAGCGCATAAAGAGAGGCACGGAGTTTGACCTGGATATCATCGGTCTCATTTTCAATGACGTGCAGTTCGGCAACCATATTTCTAACGCGCGATGCTTCATCTCCCCGAAATCCTGTGACCACCAGTTCATCCAGTTCATTGATGGCAATCTGGGCCTGTTTTGTGGCGTCGATGCAGCGCTGCAGGAAGACCATGAAATCATCCGTAAGTGCACTCGGGATTGCCATCTTGCGGCCGAGGGTGAGCCCGGAAATATCTTTTGCCCGATTCGCAATCAGATCCTGCATATCCAGAAGCTCAAGAATATCTCTTCGATCAATAGGCATGAATAAACTTGTAGGCAGGTTCATGCGTAATTCGTTCTTGGTGTCATCGGCTTCACCTTCAAGGGCGGCGAGTTGTCCCTGAATCTTTGTGGCCTCATCCCAGTCACCTTTAAAAACAGCTTCAAAGTAAGGAATGAGTTGCTCAACACAGGCGATAACACTGGCGATATGTTGCTGCAGTGGTGAGACCGGGGAGTTGCCGAAGATACGTGAAAAATAACTGGTTTTTGCCATGGGCGCTATTGTATGTATTTTTTTTGAAAATAAATACTTTTTAATCATTGAAAAATTATCTGTCATCCCCACATTAAAATATAAGACAAACACTAAGTTAATCAGGAGGTGTGAAATGGCACTTGTAAGATATGAACCCTGGAATTTACTGGATAGACTGCAAAAGGAATTCAACCTGCAGAATGCTTGTGAACCGTATACAAAGGAAATTGCAGGAGATGATAATTCGGATGTGGTAACCAGTCATTGGCGTCCTGCAGTCGATATCAAAGAGGAAGAAGACCGATTTGTTATCTATGCGGATTTGCCTGGCGTTGATCCAAAAGACATCGAAATCACGATGGAAAAAGGCGTGTTAACACTGAAAGGTGAGCGTTCTGAAGAGACCAGGGAAGAACGGGAAGGCTACAAACGCGTTGAGCGTATGAGTGGCAGTTTTTACCGTCGCTTCAGTTTACCTGATACAGCCGATGCTGAACGCATTGAGGCCGAAGGTAAAAATGGCGTGTTGGAAATTACACTGCCAAAGCAGGAGAAGGCGCAACCAAGAAAAATTACTGTAAAAAGCTAAAATCAGTGATTTATGAGTAAAAGGCGGGGATATCCCCGCCTTTTTTCTTTGTTGCTATTAATTCTACAACCTTATAGGTTGCCGGGAGAATATGAACTTTTACAGGAAGAGTGTTTCCTAAGTTCGTATATGATGATTTCTATTCACAAGTATTATTTGGATGACTTTGATGTATAAAAGAGCAACGAGTTGGACCCCGGGTATCGCATTGGGCAATTTATTAATACTTGTATTGAGCCTGATTAGCGCGTCCGTACAGGCGGCATTACCAGTCTACGCAGATGGCAAGGAATTGCCGAGCCTGGCCCCCATGCTGGAACAGGTCACACCAGCCGTCGTCAATATCGCAACAGAGGGTAAGGTCCAGGTCAGGTTAAATCCACTTTTTTCAGATCCATTCTTTCGTCGCTTTTTTAATGTTCCGGATCAACCTGTAGAAAGAAAAACACAGAGTCTGGGTTCGGGTGTGATTGTTGATGCCAAACGAGGATTGGTAGTGACCAATTACCATGTGATTGCCAATGCACTGCAGATCACAGTGACATTAAGCGATGGCAGGCAACTGGAAGCAGAACTGGTTGGTGCCGATCCGCAAACGGATGTTGCTGTGGTCAAGATCCCTGCAGAAGATATCGTGGATCTCAAGATAGCAGATTCTGATGAACTCAGGGTAGGTGACTTTGTAGTCGCTATTGGTGAACCGTTTGGTCTCGGGCAAACCGTTACCTCCGGTATTGTCAGTGCGCTCAGTCGTAGCGGCCTGGGCATAGAAGAATATGAAAATTTTATCCAGACAGATGCCTCTATTAACCCGGGAAATTCCGGTGGTGCATTAGTGAACTTGCGAGGTGAACTGGTCGGCATTAATACGGCAATCTTTTCGGCAACTGGAGGGAATATTGGTATCGGTTTTGCTATCCCGATTAATCTGGCGATGCAGATCACCGAGCAGTTACTGGAACATGGCAAAGTACAACGTGGATTTCTCGGAGTATCTGCACAGGACTTGTCACCTGCCCTGGTTGAAGCCTTTGGCTTAAAGCAAAATAAGGGCGCGGTAATCACCAGTGTTGATGAAGGTTCTCCTGCAGGTAAAGCCGGGCTTCAGCCCGGAGATATACTGATAAAAATAAATGGTCGTGATGTTAAAAATGCAGGTGACGTACGCAATAGTTTTGGTTTGTTGACCGTCGGCGAACAGGTCGATTTTGATATTTTACGTGGGGGCATAAGCAAAAAAATTACCACTATAGTTACTGTAGCAAAAGAAGAAGTCAGTTCACCCGTTGCCATAAACAAGCGACTGGAAGGTGTGACAATTAATGAACTCAAGGAAGGCCATCATTACTATGGAAAAGTCGAAGGTGTTCATGTTGTCGGTGTGGACAGGGGTAGCCCGGCATGGCGTAGCGGCCTGAGAAAAGGTGATGTCATTACTTCGGTGAACCGTCAGCCTGTGAAAGATGTACCGGTATTTCTCAAACTCGTGAATGGAAAAGATGAACCCCTGTTGTTAAGAATTATAAGGGGTAATAACGCGGCGTTTATTGTAATTAAGTAAGAGAGATGCCCTTAACCTGCAGTTGCTGAAAGTCTGGGGTGCTCAAGATCATATTGCCCTTGTTCGGATATTCCGGGTTCTGAACACTCTGCAGAAATAATTTTCTCCAGAAGATCGACATCTACATAGCCTGCGCCATATGAATTTCCTGAGCTAACGGTAAAGTGTTTTTCTGGCTCACCAAGTTGATCAACAACCAGAGAGGCACCGGTAAAATCTTCATCAACGGTTAGAGGATGGGTGGTTACCACTGTTTTTATGCCGGCAGACAATGCGGCACGATTACCATTGCTTGTGTCTTCCAGGACAATACAATTTGCAGGTTTTAATCCGAGGTTGGCCAAAGCATATTGGTAGACTGCCGGTGAAGGTTTTTTATCAGCAACCAGATCACAACTAACCAGAGTTTCAAAATACGATAAGGCATCTTCACCGAGCGCACTTTTTAAAACGGTTTCAACATTTGCAGTTGAAGTACTGGTAGCGATTGCCATGATGATACCTTTATCTCTGGCTTCGTTTATTAATCTTTCAACACCGTTACGTAAACCAATATGGCCGGCAATTAATTTTTCACGATAGATTTCGGATTTGCGTTGATGAAGCTTTAATGTGTAGTCCCTTAAGTTTCCGTTCTCAGGTGCTATAAATTTTTTTGATTGCAGAAATTTTAAAATGCGTTCCTTGCCACCGGAGATATTCAATAGTTCTATGTATTCAGAGACTGACCACTGAAAGGGGATATTGAATTCCTTGAAGGCGGCATTGAATGCCTGTCGGTGTGTTTCTTCTGTGGCGGCCAGAGTGCCATCCACATCAAAAATTATGGCTTTTAATATGCGCATTATAATTGTAAAAAACCTTTAAATACCTTTCGCTTTTGACAGCTACTTCTTGATCAATATAAAGAAAAACATTTGATGCAATGCAATACTAGGACATTTTTTCCTTATCGTCTACATTCAATGAGACTGAAGGGGTATTTTCGAGTTCAATCTCGTAAATTATTTAACATCCATCACTGATCTTTCTAAATAGATTGAGTATGCTTGATGGCCAAATTCTAAATCGACAATCACTTTAAACAGATGCAACTACAATGAACGGAATTACCATTATCACAGGAATAATCGGCCTGCTTATTGGTGTGTTTG
Organism: Gemmatimonadota bacterium; assembly: GCA_049189775.1. Classification (GTDB taxonomy): domain Bacteria; phylum Pseudomonadota; class Gammaproteobacteria; order Eutrophobiales; family Eutrophobiaceae; genus SMWN01. Next base: position 16,432 of record JAIVVP010000001.1, read on the forward strand.
TGATGTGGTTGCTCTCCAGGCAAAAACAGCATCAACAAGAGGTCAAACTGGCGGTCGAAAAGGAGCGCTCTGGGCATAAAACAACACAAATCGATGAATTGAAGGAAAAAGTCGAGCGACAGGAGTCACTGTATCAGCAACAACAACAAAGCACGGAAACAGCCAGGGTAAAAATAGCTGAATTAAATACCCTGCTTGAAGATGAGAAGAAATCATCTCATGAAAAACTCAGCTTGCTGGAAAATGCCGAAAAAAATATGACATCGGCTTTTGAAAATTTATCCAACAGGATTATTGAAGAAAAAAGTAAAAAATTTACCGAACAAAATAAATTAAATATTAGTGAGACCCTGGGTCCTTTGCGTGAACAGCTGGGTGACTTCAAGAAAAAAATTGAAGATGTCTATGACAAGGAAACCAGGGACAGGGTTTCTTTGTTTAATGAAATCACCAGTCTGAAATCTTTAAATCAACAGATGAGCAAGGATGCAATAAACCTGACCAGGGCGCTCAAAGGGGAAAGCAAAACACGAGGTAACTGGGGTGAGGTGATCCTGCAAAGAGTGCTGGAGGATTCCGGCCTGAAAAACGGTCGTGAATATGACGCCCAGGAAAGTTACCGTGACGAACATGGAAAATTGTTCTACCCCGATGTGGTCGTCCATTTGCCAGATAACAAAGATGTTGTGATTGATTCCAAGGTTTCACTCAATGCGTATGAGCGATTTTATGCAGCAGAAGACGAAGAAGAACAGAAGCAGGCGTTAGCTGAACACCTTGATGCAATTCGCACACATATCTCCGATTTACAGGGCAAGAATTATGATGAACTGGTCAAAATAAATTCACTCGACATGGTATTAATGTTTGTACCTGTTGAACCTGCGTTGATGCTGGCCGTTGAGCAGGATGAAAATCTTTTCAATGATGCATTCAAGCGCGGTATATTTTTGGTCAGTCCATCGACCTTGACCATGAATTTGCAGATTATTCATAATATGTGGCGTTATGAATATCAGAATAAAAATGCAAAGGAAATTGCAAAACGAGCAGGAGATATGTATGACAAGTTTGTTGGTTTTGTGGATGCCCTGGATGACGTGGGTGACAAACTGGATAAGGCACAGTCAGCATATCAGACTGCTCATAATCGCTTGACCGATGGCAAGGGGAACCTTGTTGGAAGGGCAGAGGCAATACATAAGTTGGGACTGCAGACTAATAAGAAACTGGATAAAGAACTTGTCGATAAACAAAGTGACAATGATGAGGCACCAGTAATAACTGATGAATCAAAATAATAGTGACTACACTATCGTCTGCTTAAATATTCTCTGGCAATCAACGCCTTAGAAAGGCCACCCACCTGTAGAAATTCAGAAGACTGGCAAGAGAGGCGGCCAGATAGGTGAGTGCGGCTGCGGTCAGGATCTGTTTTGCGATGGGGACTGCAGATTCAGGTATATATTCCCCGGCGATTAATACCGGGAGTGCCCGTTTGAAACTGGCATCCCATTCTACCGGCAAAGTAACCAGATTGACCAACACCGGTAGAAGCAAAATGGCCAGGCCACAGGCAAATGTAAAAACACCCACGGCAGGAAGACGTGTGAGTAATGATATAAAAGGGAAAGCAACCAGTAGCACGGCGGCCAGCTTTTCTGCATACCATGAGAACCTGGCCAGTCGAGAGCGTAACAAGAGTGGCTGATAACCGACCTGGTGCTGGATAGCATGGCCAATTTCATGTGCAGCAACGGAAATGGCTGTCAGTGATTTGCCATTGAAATTGTCTGGAGATAATTTGACCAGCTTATTTTCCGGATCGTAATAATTTTCATTTTGCTCACCTTCTTCCACGTGAACATCAGTAAGCTCGAGACGTTTGACCAGATGTTCTGCAAGTTCACCACCGGTTCCCGGGAAAGCGTCAATCTCCACAGCATATTTTTTAAACACATACCTGGCCCATATTTGTGGCCCAAAGATGAGTGAAATCAGTAGAATTGCTGCAATAGCAAACATCATAATTATGCTGTTCTCGTCTTGCTGGAGTCTGCATTTCCAAATTGTTTGGGGTTATACTTCATCGCAATGTGATGAAGGCTCATCCGTAATAAGTATTAGCATACTAATAATAACATCAGGGAACCTCTGATTAAGTCATGAATCGACATCTTGCGATTAAAACATCCTGTTTCTGCGTTGTAAAACTTCGCAATAGCCCTGCTATTACGTGCATTTCACGCCTTGAACCAGAATATTTTAACCAGCAATCTGTTCGACCCAGACTTAACCAGAGGTTCCCCGGTTAATGATGACACCTCTGGAAAAATATCAGGCGGATTTATTGCGCGAAGAATTTTATGCGGATCAGGCGCAGGAAAATGCTGTGCGCAAGACTCAAAAACTTTTCGATGCATTATTGCTTGATGATGATACTGAAAATAATTTCTTCGAAAAGATCAGACAAAAACTTCAGAAAGATAAATCAAATATTATCAAGGGACTGTATTTCTGGGGCGGAGTAGGGCGAGGGAAAACTTATCTCATTGACTCCTTCTATGACAGCCTGCCTTTTAAAGAAAAACAAAGAATTCATTTTCATCGTTTTATGCAAATGGTGCATATGCAATTAAAAGGACTTAATGGCGTAACTGACCCATTGCAAGTCGTGGCGGACAGTATTGCTTCTGAAACAGAAGTTTTATGTTTTGATGAGTTTCATGTGTCCGATATTACGGATGCCATGTTGTTGGGTGGGTTGCTCAAAGGTTTATTTGAACGGGGTGTGGTTCTGGTCACCACCTCCAATGAGGCACCGGATCAGTTGTACTCGGATGGGTTACAAAGAGAACGATTCCTGCCTACGATAGACCTGATAAAAAAATATACAGAAGTAGTGAATGTAGATTCAGGTATTGATTATCGTCTACGTTTTCTGGACAAGGCAGAGATTTATCATTCGCCACTGGATGACAAGGCTACGGAAATGCTGGGATTTAATTTTAATCACATTGCGCCGAACGAAGTCACGGAAGGATTACCGATAGAGATTCAAGGGCGAATGATTCAAACAATATGCCATGCAGATGGTGTCGTCTGGTTTGATTTTGATGCCATTTGTGATGGGCCAAGAGGGCCTGCAGACTACATTGAGATCGCCAGATTATTTCAAACAGTTTTGATATCAGAAATTCCTGTCATGGAAGAATTGACAAATGATAAGGCCAGGCGATTTATGACCTTGATTGATGAATTTTACGATCATAACGTTAAACTGATTGTGACTGCAGCAGAAAAACCCTCTGAACTCTACACAGGCAAGCGCCTGGCCAAGCCATTTTTGCGAACAATTAGTCGTCTTGAAGAGATGCATACGCACGACTATCTCGCCAAACAACACATCCCATAAATATCAATATAAATCAATAAGTTATAATAATAACTTGACTTAATTGATTAGATAACCTATATAACTTACATAGGTTGGGTAATTTGCTGATATTTAAGGCTTAATTTGGGTCATTTTTTGAATTCTTCAGCAAAGTGTCTGCCACAAACAACAGTTAAATATTTTAAGGGGAGTTGATTATGAGTGCAGTAATGTCAGCTGATGGTTTTGAATTTGAGGAGCGGCAGATAGCCGAATTACTGGAGTGTCGTTTTGGCGATGGCATGGTCTATCTGCCTAAAACAAAACCCAGGCAATTGTTATACCTGGCTGTTATTAACGGATTTATTGATACAGAAGGTTACCTGACGCGCAAGGGCCGACTCCTGCTGGCACGCTATTTCTAAGATTTATTTCTACTGGTTCCGCAGCGGCGAATAACAACTTATTCGTCCTAAACCTTTCATACTTGCCCTGGTTTCACTATCCTTTCCTTATTACATATTGGCCTTACTACCTATTGGTTTGTCTCGTAGCTGAAAGACAGAAACAAGAATCAATAATAATGTCCAGGGGAAATAAAGATGGCGAGCTACAGTACTGAAGATATTCGGAATATTGCACTTGTAGGCCATAGCGGCTCGGGCAAGACCACATTGATTGAAACCATGTTGCACCGATCAGGCGCAATCAGCAGTGCAGGCACAGTTGAAAAGGGCAATACGGTAAGTGATTTCGATGCCCAGGAAAAAGCCTACAAACATTCGCTGAACAGTACCATTGTCAGTATGGATTATCACGGTGGTCATATTAATTTAATTGACACACCCGGGTATCCGGATTTTATGGGTCGTGCCCTGGCGGTATTACCTGCAGTGGAGACCTGTGCTGTGGTGATAAATGCGCAAACAGGTATTGAGATGATTACCCGACGCATGATGGACATCGCAAAAGACAGGGGGCTGGATCGACTCATTATCGTTAATAAAATAGATGCAGAGCAGGTTGATCTGGAAAATTTAATGAAACAGATTAAGGAAACATTCGGCAGTGAATGTTTGCCAATTAATCTGCCTGCGGAAAATAATCAGAAAGTTGTCGATTGTTTCTTCAGTCCATCGGGTGATGAGACAGATTTCTCTTCTGTCTCAGAAGCACACACTCAAATTGTTGATCAAGTGGTTGAGCTTGATGAAGATCTGATGGAGATATATCTGGAGCAAGGTGAGGAAATCAGTCCTGAACAATTGCATGATCCATTTGAACAGTCACTCAGGGAAGGTCATCTGGTTCCGGTCTGTTTTGTTTCTGCCAGCACCGGTGCCGGTATAGATGAGTTACTGGAAACATTCGCCAGATTAATGCCAAATCCTAATGAAGGAAATCCACCACAATTCCTTAAAGGTGAGGGCGATGATTCTGTACCGATTGAAGTAATACCTGATGCGAGCAGACATGCATTAGCCCATGTGTTCAAGATTAATGTCGATCCCTTTGTCGGAAAACTCTCCATTTTTCGGATTCACCAGGGGACAGTAAATAAAGACAGTCAATTATTCATTGGTGATGGACGTAAACCTTTCAAGGTAGGTCATTTGTTCAAATTACAGGGGAAAGAACATACCGAAATTGCCTCTGGTATGCCTGGTGATATATGCGCCGTAAGTAAAGTAGACGATGTTCATTTTGATGCTGTGTTACACGATTCTCATGATGAGGATCACATCCACTTACGTTCACTGGATTTTCCTTCACCCATGTACGGTTTGGCGATAGAGGTAAAGAGTCGTGGTGATGAACAAAAGATATCTGATGCCTTGCACAAAATTATTGAAGAAGACCCCAGTTTAATTATTGAGCATCATGCGAACATGAATGAGACAGTGATGCGAGGTATAGGGGAATTACATTTGCGTGTCATCCTCGATAAGTTAAAAGATCAACATCACATTGATGTCGAAACGCGTCCTCCGAGAATTGCTTACCGGGAAACTATCACCGGCAAGGCAGATGGTCATCATCGGCACAAAAAGCAAACAGGTGGTGCAGGACAATTTGGTGAAGTGTCACTGAAGGTGCAACCACTTCCACGCGGTGGTGGTTTTGAATTCGTCGATAAAATTGCTGGTGGTGTCATCCCCAGACAATTCATCCCTGCTGTAGAAAAAGGCATTCAACAGGTACTCGATGAAGGAGTGATTTCCGGACACCCGCTACAAGACATACGAGTGACTATTGTTGACGGTAAACACCATTCTGTGGACTCTAAAGAGGTTGCTTTTGTAGCTGCCGGGAAAAAGGCATTTATCGACGCTATTATGAAATCAACACCGGTAGTTCTGGAACCTGTCGTTAATATCACAATTACCGCACCCAGTAATGCTATGGGTGACATTACTGCTGATCTGTCGGGTAAAAGAGGGCGTATCAATCATACCGAGGCGATGGTAGGCGGATTTTCCCTGATCAGTGGCACTGTGCCATTGAGTGAACTGGATAATTACCAGTCCAGACTAAAATCATTTACCGGAGGCACAGGCTCATTTTCAGTCGAATTTAGCCACTACCATCAGGTCCAGTCTAAAATACAGAAGGAACTGGTTGCAGCATATAAGCCGAGGCAGGAGGAGGATTAAAAATTAATAACCAAACAGTATAACTTTAGTTAAATTAATTACTTTTAAGTATAAGAAGTTGTTGCTATCTTCCCCTCCGCTGGCGCAGAATCCCTTAATCTAATCAGTTACTTATATGGCAGGAAAAGATGTATCAGTACGATAACTACGATCAGAAAATAGTAGACGATCGCGTAGAACAATATCGAGATCAGACTCGACGTTATCTGGCTGGAGAATTGTCGGAGGACGAATTCAGGCCATTGCGATTAATGAATGGTTTATATATCCAGACACATGCACCTATGCTACGTGTGGATATTCCTTATGGATTATTATCTTCCAGACAATTGCGTATGCTTGCCCATATCTCTCGTAAGTACGACAAGAATTATGCCCATATCAGTACACGCCAGAACATACAATATAACTGGCCGAAGCTAGAGACGGTTCCTGATATTCTGGCTGATCTGGCCAGTGTACAAATGCATGCCATTCAATCCAGTGGTAACTGTATTCGTAATATTACTTCCGATCAGTTTGCCGGGGTTGCCGAAGACGAAATAGAAGACCCCAGGCCTTATTGTGAAATATTACGTCAGTGGTCAACCTTCCATCCTGAGTTTGCCTATCTACCGCGTAAGTTCAAGTTTGCTGTTTCAGGTGCGACACATGATCGAGCCGCAGTACAGGTGCATGACATTGGTTTGTACCTGGTGCGCAATGATGCCGGTGAAGTTGGTTTCAAGGTACTGGTCGGTGGTGGTCTTGGTCGTACACCAGTCATCGGAAAAGTTATTCGCGAATTCCTTGAAAAGAAACACATGCTTTCTTACATGGAAGCCATTCTCCGTGTCTACAATCAATTCGGCAGGAGAGACAATAAATACAAGGCTAGAATCAAGATCCTGGTGAATGCTACGGGAATAGAAAAATTTACCGAAATGGTAGAAGAAGAATGGTCGTATATTAAAGATTCTGTATTGCTACTGGATCAGAAAGAAATCGATCGTGTTTGTGCACAATTTGCAGCACCGGAATATGAAGAAAATGCAGGTGCTGATACCAGCTTTAGTGAACATCAGGCCAGCAACCCGGCCTTCGCTGCATGGGTCGGTCGAAATGTTGTGTCACATAAAGTGGATGGTTATCGCGCGGTTGTCGTGTCACTGAAGGCGCCGACCATTGCCCCTGGAGATGTTACCGATGTGCAAATGGATCATCTTGCCGACTTGATCGATAAATATAGCTTCGGTGAAATAACCACCACCCATGACCAGAATTTTATTATGCCTCACGTAAAACAGGCCGATTTGTTTTCTTTATGGGAAGGCCTGGTCGCACAGGGTCTGGCAACACCCAATATTGGATTGTTGACCGATATGATTTGTTGTCCAGGTCTGGATTTTTGTTCATTAGCGAATGCCAGCTCCATTCCGATTGCGAAGCAGATCAACGAAAAATTTAATGACATGGATTACCTGCATGACATCGGTGATATCAAGATCAAAATGTCAGGTTGTATGAATGCCTGTGGTCACCATCATGTTGGTCATATTGGCATACTTGGTGTAGATAAAAAAGGCGTTGAATTTTATCAATTAACGCTTGGCGGTTCGGCAGAGAATGATGCGGTGCTGGGTGATCGCCTGGGTCCCGCGATTGAAAAAGAGAAGGTTGCTGACACTATCGGTCAAATCCTTGATGTCTATGTTGAACATCGTCAGGAAGGAGAATCTTTTCTTCAGACTTATCGTCGGCTTGGGATTGATCCATACAAGCAAAAAGTTTATCCAAAGAAATATTCGGAAAAGAAGGTGGTCGCCAGTGCAGCTTATTAAGGATCAAAAAATAGTTGAGGATACCTGGCAACGAATTACAGAGATTACAGCAGATACGGATTTATCCACGGTTGATGTACTTGGGGGTGATGTCCCTGTGGGTAATATCATTGTTCCTTTCGCTTATTGGCTGGAGAATAAGGAATCACTATTAAATAGAGATGGAATGTTAGGTGTATGTATCGACGGTGATGTTGATATTCAGGAAGTGGTAAAGGACATTGAGCATTTTGATTTGATTGCACTGGATTTTCCTGCCTTTGCAGATGGACGTTGTTACTCACATGCTCGTCTGTTGCGTGACAGGTATAACTTTGAGGGAGAATTACGTGCGGTCGGTGATATTTTGCGTGATCAGCTTTTCTATATGCAGCGCTGTGGAATCAATTCATTTCAGTTAAGAGAAGATAAAGATATACAAGATGCATTGAATGCATTTACCGAGCTTTCAGTAAAATATCAGACGGCTGCGGATGGGGCTGAGCCCGTCTACAAATACCGATAATAAATACGCTCAGGAAATTCTCAGGAACAGGCTAAACAGTGACGACCGTCACTGAAGGGCAATTCAATTCTGGATCCTTGTGGAAGCCCTTGACCAGCAAGACAGTATCTCCGGGTTTTGCCAAACCCAGTTCTTTAGCAATTCGCTTTGTCAGGTCTTTATGGTTTCCCATATCATCATCTTCCACCAGTACAGGAATAATGCTCCACATCATTGCCATTTTTCTGCAGGTGCTGACCTGATTTGTTATTGCAACCACAGGTGCTGCCGGTCTTGCGGAACTCATGGTTGCCGCTGACATCCCCCCCTGTGAAATAACAATAAGAGCACGTGCCATCAAATCCCGGGCCAGGCCGTTGCTTGCATTTGCCATGGCTTCCCATATAGGGACAGGGATCATGTTCGAGGTATTCAGGCCAGAATCATACTCACCATTTTGCCAGAGATAGGCTTCAGTCTGACGCAGGATACGATCCATCATTTCTACAGATTCGACAGGAAAACTCCCGGCAGCAGATTCGGCAGATAACATAACGGCATCAGCACCCAGTGTCACGGCATAAGCTATGTCTGTTACCTCGGCACGCGTCGGCCTGGCATTTTCAATCATGGATTCCAGCATCTGGGTTGCGACAATGACGGGTTTGAATTTATGTCGGGCACGGTCTATCAACTGACTTTGGGCAACGGGAACCTGTTCAGGTTTGAGTTCAACCCCCAGATCGCCACGCGCCACCATGATGCCGTCAGCAGCATCAAGAATGCCATTGACATCATCCAGTGCTTCAGGCTTTTCAATCTTGGCAATGATGTTTACGTTGGCACCTGCCTCGCTGACTATCAATTTCAAATCGTTAATATCAGCTGCACAGCGGACAAAGGACAATGCCAGAAAATCTACCCCGAGACCGAGGGCAAATTGTGCATCATCACGATCTTTTTCTGTAAGAGAGGGTGCAGAGACATTAACACCCGGCAGGTTAATCCCCTTGTTGTTCTTGAGTATGCCTCCATAGACAACTGTACAGGTGATTTCAGTGCCATCAATGGCTTCAACTTTAAGTTCAAGATTACCATCGTTGAGTAATATGCGGTTTCCCGGTTTAACATCGTTCGCCATGGCTTCGTATTGAGAAGGGATCAGACCAGGCTCTCCTTCTACATCGCGGGTGGTGACGGTGACCGATTCACCATTGGTCAATGTAATCTGGCCATCCTTGAATCTTCCTGTGCGGATCTTGGGCCCACATAGATCAGCCAGGATAGCGATTGGTTTACCCAGCTCATCGGCAATGTCACGTACGAGTTTATAAGTGTTCGCATGGGCAGCATGATCACCATGGGACATGTTCAGGCGAAAGACATTGGCACCGGCTTCGATTAATTGCTTGATGACATCTGCTGAATCAGAGGAGGGTCCCAGTGTTGCGAGGATTTTTGTACGTCTGTTTTTTAACAACTTGATATCTGTAACAATACCCATGCCTAGCTCCGTTTCCTTCTATCGAGTTTTTATGTCAGTATGATTTCCAATTCGGCAGCCATTCCTGCAGAAAGGGATTTTTTAATATCTTAACACACTGATTATGAACCAGTTTGGCCTGTTAAAACACAATCGATTTTTACCAATATTCTGCACCCAGTTTCTGGGTGTACTGAACGATAATGTGTTTAAAAATGCCATTGTCATATTGATAGCATTTACCCTGGCCGACATGATAGGCGCCAATGCCAGTATTCTGGTGATCGTCGCTGCCGGTATATTCGTACTGCCTTTCTTTCTTTTTTCTGCTACAGCAGGTCAGCTCGCGGATAAATTCGAAAAGTCCATGCTGATACGCCGAATCAAGATAGCGGAAATCATCATCATGATAACCGGGAGTATCGGTTTTTATTTTATGAGCGCACCCATACTGCTGACAGTTTTATTTTTTATGGGAACACAATCGACATTATTTGGCCCATTAAAATACAGCATCCTTCCACAACACTTGTCTGAAGATGAACTGCTTGGTGGCAATGGCATGATCCAGATGGGTACTTATCTGGGTATATTATTGGGAACCATTATTGGTGGTGTACTCATTGCGATAAATCCAAATGGTGGTTTGTATGTATCTATGGTGATCGTTTTTCTGGCAACGGCAGGTTGGCTAGCCAGTCGTTCGATTCCTGAGGCAACCGCCCCTGAACCATTGCTTCATATCAACTGGAATATTATTACCGAGATCGGCAAGATGCTTAAATTTTCCAGGGAAGACAAGACAGTGTTCTGGGCGATCATAGGGATATCGTGGTTCTGGTTTTACGGTGCCACATTTCTGTCATTGGTTCCGACATACACGCGAGATGTTTTATTTGCAGATGAAAGAATAGCAACATTGATGCTCACTGCATTTTCAATCGGTATCGGCACGGGTTCATTAATGTGTGAGAAATTGTCACACAAACATATCAACCTGGGGTTAGTACCTATAGGTGCCATAGGCTTGACATGTTTTGCAACAGACCTGTCGTTTATCTCATTGCCGGACATGAATCTGGCAGAAGGTGAGTTATTAACCGCCGGCATGTTTCTGCAGCATTTTAATCACTGGCATGTGTTATTTGATTTGATCATGATTGGACTATCCGGTGGTCTCTACATGGTTCCCCTGTATGCCCTGGTACAACAAAAAAGTAATCCCTGTCATCGTTCCAGAATCATTGCAGTAAATAATATTATAAATGCTTTATTTATGGTGGTTTCCGCGCTCCTGATTATTTTACTAATAACCGCAGGGATCGAAATTCCACATATCTTTTTTATTGTTGCTGTGTTGAATGTCCTGGTCATGTTTATAATTTCCAGAAACGAACCGGAATTCATCAGGCAATTTATGAAATATGCAGGTTTCCAGGATAAATAATCTGGCATCTCTGCTTATAATTGCCTGATTATTGATATATATATGGGTGGAGAGCATACTCAAACATCGGCATGATTGTTAAAACAAGTAATTTTGATACAAACCCGAACCTGTTGGTAGATACATTAATGGATAGTTCTTTTCTCAAGGAATTGGTCGAAAATCTCGCCTCAATCACCAATGTAAAATATGTGTTGATTGCCAGGGCTCAGCATCAAGACGGATCAGACATTATCGAGACAATTACCCTGTGGTCACACGGTAAATTTGTTAAAAACATTCAATTTGCGATCTGCAGCACACTCTGTAAAGAAGTTCTGGATGGTAATATCCGTTTTTTTTCACAAGGAATTCAGGAATTATTTCCTGAAGATGAAGAATTAAAATCAATGGATGTTGAGAGCTATCTCGGTTGTCCTATCCTTTCATCATCTGGCCAAAGTTTTGGTTACATCGCTATCCTCGATTCTATCCCTATGGATAATGAGCAGCAGCTAACGGCTATCATTAAGGCGTTTGCTTCCCTTGCAAGCTCGGAATTTGAAAAAAAACAGGTAGAAGTATTCAATAAAGCCATTTTAGAAAGCGCACTTGATGCGTTCATTTCAATTGATGCCAAAGGTAAAGTAACAAGATGGAACAGACAGGCAGAAAAATGTTTTGGTTGGACCGAAGAAGAAGCCATAGGCGAAGCCCTGGAAAAATTCATCGTACCTCGAGGTAATAAAAGCGCACACAGGAATGGAATTAAAAGAGTGATCAAAACAGGTCAGTCAGGAGAATTACAACTTCTGAATCGTAGAGTTGAAATCAATGCGCAAAATCGAGATGGACATATCTTCCCTGTTGAATTAACAATCACACCCGTTTACTCCGGCGATGAAATTATCTCATTTAGCGCATTTATCAGGGACATAAGCTCACGAAGAAAAGAGCAGGATTTGCGAGAGGCAGAGCTGATTATTTTGCAGATGATTGCTCAGAATAAACCACAAAAAGAAATATTCAAACATTTGTGTCTCACTATGGAGGGTCAGGCATCATCAAAGGCCTTCGCTTCTGTGCTGTTGGTTAATGAAGATGCTACTTGTCTGCAATTGGCTGCCGCGCCCAGTTTAAATAAACAAGTACAGGAAGCACTTGATGGACTGACTATTGACGAGTGCAGTGGATCATGCGCTGCTGCAGTGTTCAGGAAATCACCCGTGTTTGTTACTGATGTGCAAACCGATCCCCTTTGGGCAAAGTTTCGAGAGTTTGCAAAAGACCAGCATATTGAAGCTTGCTGGTCCATGCCCTTTTTATCAGAGGCCGGCGATGTCTTGGGAAGTTTTGCCCTGACACATTCGATTATTGTTGAGCCAACAGAGTCTGATATCAGGTTAATGAAAGTAGCAGCCCACCTGGCAGGTATCACTGTTGAAAAATTTAAAACACAAAAGGCCTTGTCATCAAGTGAAGAGAAATTTTCCAGGGCATTGGAAATTAGTCCTGATGGTGTGGTCATTACACGTGTTGCGGACGGAAAGATTATCGATGCCAATGATGCCTGTATCAAGATGACAGGATATTCAAGGAAAGAACTTATAGGGAAAACAACACTTGAATTGAATATTTATAGTGCTAAAGAAAGAGATAGAGTGGTATCACTGCTTAAGAAGGATGGTGTATATGCAGAATTTGAATCTACCCTGCAAAGGAAAGATGGCAAGGTGCTCAATACATTGTCTTCAGGTGCAATATTTGAAAATAATGGTGAGCCCTGCATATTTGCAATTGTGCACGATGTCACGGATCGTAAAAAAATAGAAGACGATTTAAAGCAAAGTGAAGAAAAGTTAAGGATTGCTTTTAAAACCAGTCCTGATGCGATGATGATTACAAAATTACACGATGGTGAATGTATCGATGTAAATGAAGGCTTTGTCAGGCTATCTGGGATCAGCAAAGAGGATGCTTTAGGTCATAGCCCGCTTGAATTGGGAATATGGCCAGATAAGGCGCAAAGGGAAAAATACAAGAATGCGATTGTAGAGAACGGCTATGTAAATAATTATGAGGCAGAAATAAGACATTCTGATGGGGCATTAATACCCGTTACATTAGCAGCTAATCTCATTGATATAGATGGACAACAGCTTGTCTTCACGATCGCCAAGGATGTTTCAGAGTTAAAACAGTCTCAGTCACTGCTTGAAGAGTCCAACTGGATGTTAGAGATTGAGAAAAAAGCGCTTGAGCAGATTTCTTTAAATATAGAGCCTTATGAAATTTTAACGGAGTTAATTGATTCTATAGAATCAAGATATCCGGATCTGTATTGTTCAATGTGTCTTCTTGACGATGAGGCTCAGCACTTAAGCTGCTATGTAACAACATCAAGATTGCCAAAAGAATATGAAGAAGATATAGGTGAACTGAGAATTGGCCCGTCTGTAGGTTCATGTGGGACTGCTGCGTATTACAACAAAAATATCTTTGTCTCAGATATTGCGACGGATCCTCTCTGGGATGAGCTCAGACCAATGGCGGAGAAATATGGCTTACGCGCTTGCTGGTCAATGCCAATCACATCGAATACGGGAGAAGTAAGAGGGACCATAGCGATTTATTACAAGGAGCCGAAGGCGGCAGATGAAAAACATATGCAGGTGTTGGATCGACTCAGGAAAATTGCAGAAATTTGCATTGAGCAGCACAAATCAAAAAATGAACTCCAGCAGAGTGAAGAAAAATTCAGGAGTGCATTTGGCAAGGCTCCAATTGTAGTTACATTGGTGGATAGAAAAGGAATTGTCCTGCAAAGCAATGAAAAGGCTAATAGTTTACTGGGATATACCGAAGAAGAAATAGTAGGCAGGCCTATAGGAGAATTCACACATCCTGATGATTTGCAACGTAGCATGAGAATGTACCAGTTACTGGTCAATGGGGAAGTTAATCATTATGAGATAGAGAAGAGATATATAGCTAAATCCGGAGATATAGTCTGGGCACAGCTGAATATTTCATCGGTCAGAGATGAAGATCAGAACTTTTTATATGCGATTGCCCATAATCTTGATATTACAGAGCGTAAAAAATCAGAAGTTGTTCTTTTCGAAAGGTCAGAAGAGGAATCAGTTTTTGCCAATCTGTTGAAATTTTCTTTTCTTCGAGTTCTTCTCGAACGCCAGCACGTTGTCCAGGTCGGCGCCCCGCCAGCGGTAGATCCCCTGGTCTTCGTCCCCGACAGCGGTGAGATTGGCCGCCGAGCCGGCGAGGTTCTTGACCAGGCGCATCTGGGCGTGGTTCGTATCCTGGAACTCGTCGACCAATAGGAAGCGGGTCTGCCGCTGCAGACGCTCCAGAATATCGCTTTC
>JAIVVP010000002.1:0-30850 GCA_049189775.1 Gemmatimonadota bacterium
CATCTCTCATCTGTATGCCGATGGCACCCTGACCAATCGCGGGCAAGATAATATCTGTTGGAATTATTTCACTGATACGATCTTCAAGGCCCAATCGCATCACCCCTGCTGCAGCAAGAATAATGGCATCGTATTCTCCATCATCAAGTTTCTTCAGACGCGTACCAACATTGCCGCGAAGATCTTTAATATCCAGATCACCACGCCATGCCTTTAACTGAGATTTTCTGCGTAGACTGGATGTGCCAACAACTGCACCTTGGGGTAAATCACTTATCTTTTTGTATTTTTCCGAGATAAATGCATCATGCGGATCTTCCCGTTCCAGGATCACGGGTAATTGCAGTCCCTCCGGCATATCAATGGTTACATCTTTCATCGAATGCACGGCAATATCTGCCCGATGTTCATACAGGGCCTGTTCCAGCTCTTTGATAAACAAACCTTTACCACCGACCAATGACAAGGGCTTGTCCAGTATTCGATCACCTTCTGTTTGCATACTCACCAGTTCGACTTCAAGCTGAGGATGGTGTCGCTGAAGCTGAGCCTTCACGTGCTCTGCTTGCCACAATGCCAGCGGACTTTTCCGGGTTGCGATGCTAACTGTTTTTAACGACATAATTTACCAGGCTCAACAATGGTTGGAGTGTTATTATATCCGGTATGCGCTTCAATAATGAAAAATAAAATGATGAAAATAGAATTATGAAACTGGGCATTATCATGGATCCCATCAGCGGGATAAATATTGCAAAAGACAGCTCGTTTGCCATGCTGCTTGCGGCGCAATCCAGGGACTGGGATATTTATTATATGGAAATGGATGATCTGTTTCTTGTTAACGATATTCCAAGTGCAACTACGCGTAGAATGACCGTGGAAGATGAAGTCTCTCGCTGGTATCAGTTTCATGATGCAACGACCCTGTCATTATTTGATCTTGATGTCATTCTCATGCGTAAAGATCCACCTTTTAATATGGAATACATTTATTCAACCTATCTGCTGGAACTAGCACATCGGCAGGGTACTTTGGTTGTCAATGATCCCGCATCCCTGCGTGATGCTAATGAAAAATTATTTGTTAGCTGGTTTCCGCAATGTACGACACCAACACTGGTTGCCAGAAAATCAGAACACATTCTTGCGTTTCTGGATGAACATCGGGACATCATCCTCAAACCTCTGGATGGTATGGGCGGGGCTTCAATCTTCAGGATCCAGCACTCTGATCAAAACACCAATGTCATTATTGAGACACTGACAGAAAATGGTGCCAAACATGCCATGGTTCAGCAATTTATTCCGGAGATCGTCCATGGGGACAAACGCATCCTGATTATTAACGGCGAACCGGTTCCATACGCCCTGGCCCGTATTCCAAAAGCAGGTGAGATTCGCGGCAACCTGGCGGCGGGTGGAACAGCAAAAGGCGTTGAATTGACCGACAGAGACCGATGGATCTGCGAACAACTGGCACCTGTTTTAAAGGAGAAGGGCCTGTTGTTTGTTGGCATCGACGTGATTGGTGATTACCTGACTGAAATTAATGTCACCAGCCCAACCTGTATCAGGGAACTTGATACAATATATAATCTCGATATTGCGGGTGCTTTAATGGATGCGATTGAACAAAAGCTTGCAACAGCCTGAGGCAACCATTAAATATTTCTGAAAATATTTTATACTGTGGACTTAACAGGAAACTGATGTATTGGCAGTTGCTAAACCACTGATAACACCAACAGATCGTTTCGGCCTGACATTTTGTCTCGCCGTCATGGCACATGGCATCCTCGTGCTGGGTGTCACCTTTGCCCCCGAAGATTTACCGCCACCCCGTTATGAGACGATGGAAATTATTCTCGTCCAACAAAAAAGCGAACCCCCTGAAGATGCAAAAATCCTTGCACAAGCAAGCCTGCAAGGTGGTGGTGATTTGGCAGATGCAGAAACCCCTTCAACACCTTTACCTGCACCATTTCCCCAGGAAGAACCTGAAATTGCCGCGCCACCGCCGGTAGAAACAGAAGCTCCTGCCGAATCTGCAGCAGAGGCACCGGAAATTGTCGCTGACACAGAGCCAGAACCTGCAGAAATAGTTGAAGAAATAGCAGTTGAGTCCAGCGATGCAGAGGAAAGACTGGCAGAAAAAATCGACATAAAAGATAAACAAGCCAAACCGGCTGAAGAAGTAGCCAAACAACAAATACCTGAAGAAAATGTGCGGGACAAGCAAGTGCCGGAAAAACCGGCATTACCTCCGACACCCAGCGCCACGGCACTGATGACGAATAGCTTCAAGATAGCCTCCCTGAGTGCCCAGATTAGACGTAAACTTCAGGCAAAAGCCGAACGCCCAAGACGAAAATTTATTTCTGCCAGTACCAAGGAATATAAATATGCCTCTTATATGGAGGCATGGCGAGCCAAGGTAGAACGTGTGGGAAATCTGAACTATCCAGAGGCTGCCCGCAAAAAAAAAATATCAGGCAGTTTAATTCTTGATGTTGCCCTGAATAATGATGGTTCAATAAATCAGATCACTGTGCGACGTTCTTCGGGGCATAAAGTGCTTGATGATGCTGCCATCCGCATCGTAGAGCTTGCCTCGCCCTATTCACCATTCCCGGACCATATTCGTGAGGAAACAGATATCCTGCACATCACGCGTACCTGGCAATTCCTGAATGACCACCGTTTCAGATAAAAATCACAGATAAAATTCCTGCTTGTAGTTTGCCTCGTAGTTAAAGATACTACGCGTATGGATTCAATGAATCTTACGCATCACTTCCTGATAGCCATGCCAGGGCTGAATGACCCCAATTTCTACCATACTGTGACCTATATCTGCTCTCATAATGAGGAAGGTGCCATGGGGATCGTCATCAATAAACCGCTGGATCTGGTACTTGGAGAAGTCCTGGAACAGATGGACATAAGCTTTGAAGACGACATTGCCAATGATACGCCCATTTATGATGGTGGCCCGGTACAGTCTGATCGAGGTTTTATTCTGCATAAATATGACAAAGACTGGGATTCGTCGCTGAAGGTAAATGATCAAATAGGCATTGCCACCTCGCTGGATATCCTCGATGCCATTGCCAATGGCGAGGGGCCAGAAAATTCATTTATCGCGCTGGGTTACGCGGGTTGGTCAGCGGGCCAACTGGAAAAAGAGATGCAGGACAATATCTGGTTAAGTGGTCCTGCAGAGTCGCACATCATCTTCGACACACCGGTAAAACAACGCTGGAATTCAGCAGCCAGTCTTTTGGGCATCAATATAGATCAACTCTCACCTGATGTCGGACACGCGTGAAATAAATACGCTCCTGTGTTTTGACTTTGGCACCAAACGTATCGGTGTTGCGGTAGGCCAGTCTGTTACTCAAACAGCCAATCCACTGAAGACAGTAAAAAATAATAATAATAAACCTGACTGGAATGATATCGAACAATTAATAAAAGAATGGCAGCCGGACGCTCTGGTCGTTGGTGTACCACTGAACATGATGGATGAAGTTCAGGAGATGACTGTTGCCTCTGAAAAATTTATGCGTCAGTTACATGGGCGTTTTCATCTGCCGGTATACGGTATTGATGAACGTTTATCATCATTTGAAGCCGCACAACGCACAGGCAAAACAACCGATCTGGATCCGGTCGCTGCACAGGCCATTCTGGAAACATGGTTTGCCGAGAATCGTAATAAGCGTGAATCATGATAAGATCGCCGCTCAAAAATTAGCTGAAATGAAAAATGAATGATGCCATGACAGACGTTGATCAATATATTGATGAAATGCTCGCTGATGTAAAAACTGCAATAGCAGCGAAAGATTTGTCTGAATTATTGATGATCGGAATTCACACTGGCGGTGTATGGATTGCAGAAAGACTACATAAGGGACTTAATCTTCAGCACCCGCTAGGTAAACTCAACATTGCCTTTTATCGCGATGACTTCAGTCGTATCGGCACACACCCGCAGGTAACCCCTTCAAAATTGCCATTTGATGTCGAAGATAAACACATTTTATTGGTGGATGACGTACTGCATACTGGCAGGACAATTCGAGCAGCATTAAACGAAATATTTGATTATGGTCGTCCCGCCAGCGTGCGCCTGGCCGTTCTCATCGATCGCGGTGAACATGAACTTCCTGTTCAGGCAGATTTTGTTGGTAAAAGATTAGCACTAAAGCCCGGAGAACATGTTAAACTCTGCGCCGCAGATAACCCTGAGGGCGATAGCCCCAAGATCGACAAGCAAGGGGATCTGACTCTGGAAATAACCGGGACGGAATGACAGGAAACAATATTCAACTCGACGCCCAAGGTCGACTTAAACATTTTCTTACCATCGAAGGTATTGACCGTTCCCTGCTTTTTGAAATTCTTGATTATGCCGAATCATTCGCTGCTGTCAGTGAACGTGCGGTAAAAAAAGTCCCCCTGTTACGCGGCATTACAATCGCCAACCTGTTCTTCGAACCCAGCACACGCACACGAACAACTTTTGAACTGGCTGCGAAAAGACTTTCTGCCGATGTACTGAACCTGAATATCCTTAGCTCGGCAACCAAAAAAGGCGAGGCCCTGTCAGATACACTACAAACACTGGAAGCCATGCATTGTGATATGTTTATCATTCGACATGCGAACAGTGGCGCGGCGCATTTCATTGCCTCGAAGGTTGCACCACATATAAGAGTCATTAATGGTGGTGATGGTCGCCATTCACATCCCACCCAGGCGATGCTGGATATGTTCACCATCCGTAAGCACAAACCAGATTTTACCAAACTCAAGGTAGCCATCATTGGCGATGTATTACATTCAAGGGTCGCTCGCTCGGAGATCCATGCCTTAAGTATTCTTGGTGTCCCGGAGATCAGGGTCATCGGTCCCCGGACCTTAATCCCTGCTGATATCAGCAGCCTTGGTGCACATGCATATTATGATATGAATGAAGGTCTGAAGGATGTGGATGTCGTCATGATGTTACGCCTGCAGAGAGAACGTATGTGTA
Source organism: Gemmatimonadota bacterium (assembly GCA_049189775.1). Classification (GTDB taxonomy): domain Bacteria; phylum Pseudomonadota; class Gammaproteobacteria; order Eutrophobiales; family Eutrophobiaceae; genus SMWN01. The sequence continues at coordinate 5,045 of JAIVVP010000002.1, forward strand.
GTGCACTGCTGCCCAGTGAGCATGAATACTTCAAACGCTATGGACTGGACGAGGAAAAACTGGCGCTCGCCAAAGCAGACGCAATAGTCATGCATCCGGGCCCGATTAACAGGGGCATCGAAATTGAATCTAGTATCGCGGACAGTGAACGCTCGGTGATACTACAGCAGGTAAGTCATGGAATTGCTGTACGCATGGCCATCATGGCCATGACTATGGGAAATAAGACCACGGGTAGTCAAGTAGAGGAGACTGCCTGATGCGACTGAAAATATCTAATGGCCGCATCATAGACCCGGCAAATAATACAGATCAAACAGGAAGTTTATTTATCGATAAAGGAAAAATTATAGCCATCGGTCGATCTCCTAAAGGTTTCGAGCCACAAAAAGAAATCGATGCAAGGGATCAAATCGTTTGTCCGGGACTGATCGATCTTTGTGCACGTCTTCGTGAACCAGGAGAAGAACATAAGGCGACTATTGTTTCAGAGACTACAGCGGCCGTCGCCTCCGGCATTACTTCTATCTGTTGCCCGCCAGATACTATTCCCGTCATAGATACACCTGCGGTTGCCGAATTGATCTTTCAGCATTCATCAAATAGTCGGAAATCGAAGGTCTTTCCTCTGGGCGCACTGACACATGGATTGAATGGAAAAACGCTTGCTGAAATGGATGCTTTAAAAAACGCTGGCTGTATCGGCGTAAGTAATGCTTATGCACCAATTGTTGATACAGAAGTATTAAGACGCGCACTCGAATACGCTGCGACTTGTGAAATCACAGTACATCTTTACTGCGAAGATGACTACCTGAGAAACAATGGTGTTGCACATGAAGGTCCTGTCAGTACCAGGCTTGGGCTACCCGCCATTCCTGAAACAGCAGAAACTGTCGCTGTCAGTCGTGCCTTGCTACTGGTCGAACAAACCGGGGCACGTGTACATTTTTGCAGAATTTCAACGGCTCGAAGTATTGAATTACTTGCCGAGGCCAGGGCACGTGGTCTTGATGTTACTGCCGATGTTGGCATCGCTCATCTTCACCTTACAGACATGGATATAAGCTCATTCAATACGGATTGTTATGTCCTGCCCCCACTCAGGAGCCAACGGGACAAGGATGGACTGCGTGCAGGCCTGGCGAGTGGAACTATTACTGCCATTTGTTCTGATCATCAACCCCATGAGTCAGATGCAAAATCAGCACCCTTTAGCATGACTGAACCCGGTGCTTCAACAATTGAAATGCTTTTACCCCTGAGCTTACAATTAGTCAGGGACAAAAACCTGACACTACAACAGGCAATCGCTGCATTAACATCAGCTCCCGCCAAAATTGCAGGGTTTGATACAGGCAATCTCTCCATTGGTTCTCCTGCTGATGTTTGTATATTTGATCCCGAATCATCCTGGACAGTGGAAACAGATGCACTCCTGAGTGCAGGCAAAAATACACCTTTTGCTTCTTGGGAAATGACAGGTAAAGTTACGCATACGCTGATTGATGGCAATATTATTTATCAGCTTTAGTACTTTTCTGAATTCACAGTAACAGAATGAAACATCCTGAATCACGTAACTCGCTGCACCTGGAACAAGCGGAACTGCTAGAGCATACTGCATTTGCAGGTGATCAATATTATATGCGTTTGCAGGCACCATTAACGGCATCACGCGCACAGCCAGGCAGCTTCATACACATGCAATGTGACACTGAACTGCCGATGCGCCGACCCATGTCTATCATGCGCGTTGATAAAAATGCAGGTTGGATAGATCTGCTTTATAAGGCACACGGTATTGGCACTACTCTACTAAGCACACGCAAGGTCGGTGAGCGCATTGACCTGATTGGCCCGATAGGTGTGCCATTCAAACTTGATCAATATAAAAAATATCCATTATTGATTGGCGGAGGCGTAGGCATCCCACCCATGGTTTTTCTCGCCGAACACATCAAAAATACAACTAAGGATATCAAACCCTTTGTCATCATGGGTTCTGAAGTTCCTTTCCCGTTTAACGCAAAACCATCGCATATCATGCTTGATGGCCTCCCTGAAGGGGTGATTGCATCAATGCCTTTGCTGGAAGACTGGGGCATACCGAGTCGATTAACCAGCTTACAGGCTTATTCCGGTTGTCATGATGGCTATGTGACAGATCTTGCCAGCCACTGGCTTGATTCCCTTGATAAAAAAACACTCAATGAAGTTGAAATATTTAGCTGCGGCCCGACCCCAATGCTCAAGGCAGTCAGTCAAATGGCCCATCGTTATGGCCTTGCCTGTCAGGTCTCACTTGAAGAATATATGGCATGTGCCGTCGGTGGTTGTGCAGGCTGCACTGTGCTTGTTGAAACAGAACAAGGCCCCAGTATGAAACGTGTCTGTGTCGATGGCCCTGTATTCGAAGCTGCGTCAGTATTCCCACCTGCCTGAAAGGCAATCATACAAATATCTGCTCATAACGACCTTAAACCTGGACATAAGAAATTACTTCGGGAATTTACCAGCGAACTTTGCAATCCATTCCCTGGCCGCCTCTTCGCTACTGATATTTCTGCCTTCCCTGGTTTGTACCTCTTTCCTGTAGTGCTCGATATGACAAATCTGCTCGACCATGCGTAATCTGTATACATCCTTCTCTCCCTGATACTCAATGCCAAGCTCATAGGATGCACCAGCAGCACGGCACCAGATGACTATGCCAGGGATCTCAAGAACTGGTTCAACCAGATCGATTATTATTTTTATCTCTGCACCTGCTGCCAATGGTTTAGTAGACAGACAGCGAATACCACCAATGCTGATATCATGTAATGATTGATCAAGGCTATCTTCGCTTTCACAATCGTCACTTTCGCTTTCAATTATTTTTATCGGGATATCTATGGGATGTCTGATGAAATCTCGCATGACCAATCCTCTGTGATTACAGGTAAGTCCAGTTCCTGATGAGGGCTGCCTGCCCATGACAATGGCCCTGATCGATCAGATTCCACACAGTTGCATTTTTAATCTGAAAACGCCTGCCCTTATTTGAAATTCTCACACCGGTATAATCATCTGTATAACCGTTCTCTGCAACCTGTTGCAGAATTCTTTCACGCTCATCTTGCGAATCTGCCTCTGCTGAATATCTTGAGGGTAACTTGATAAAGTTTTCCCATGTTATTTCAAACAGATCCAGGGCACATTGGTTTGCATAATTAAAAACGGGATCAGTTTCAGTACCGTGTGACATTACAGCAAAGGGGGCAAAGTACATCTCTCGTGAAATACTGTCGATATCACTCCCGGACAGCAGAATATTTTTACCTGTGAGTAATTTAAAACTACTGACAAGCAAACCTGCATGACTCGAATGAAAATGATTTTTATCTGAAGGTTTGTGCTTGTCTTGAAACAGAAGGATTAACCAAAATTAATCTTGGCTTCGAGGTTTGTGCGAGAATCAGCATTGTTCAATGCTTCTTCAAGTTCTATACGGCCTTCCTTGTATAGATTAAAAAGTGCCTTATCAAAAGTTTGCATCCCCTTTTGTCCACTTTCTTCCATCGCCACCTTCATCTCATCTAAATCACCCTTAAGAATCAACTCAGCGATATGTGGCGTATTCACCAGAATTTCAATGGCTGCACAACGCTTGCCATCGATCCCTGTAACCAGCCTTTGGGAAATAACGGAGCGTATATTTAAAGACAAATCCATAAATAACTGTTTATGTGCATCGTGAGGAAACATATTGATAACACGTTCCATCGCCTGGTTAGAATTATTGGCGTGCAATGTTGACACAGCCAGGTGGCCAGTATTGGACAATTCCATCGCTGCTTCCATGGTTTCACGATCACGAATTTCACCTATGAGAATGACATCGGGAGCTTCACGCAAAGAGGCTTTCAGGGCATTTCGATAGGAGAGTGTATCAACCCCGACTTCACGCTGGTTTATAATCGACTTGATATTAGGATGACTGAACTCGACAGGGTCTTCAATCGACAAAATATGCCCCGCCATGGTGTTATTACGATGATTAATCATCGCCGCAAGTGTTGTTGATTTCCCTGAACCAGTCGCACCCACCATCAGGATCAAGCCTCTTTTATTCAGTATCATCTCTTTCAGGATTTCTGGTAACCCCATCTGCTCCAGGGTAGGTATCTCCGAAGGAATCAGGCGAAGTACCAGGCCTACATCACCCCTTTGACGAAAAACATTGACACGAAATCTTGCTGAGCCATCATCAAGTGCAATGGCAAAATCACATTCCATAGTTTCTTCGAAATGTCTTATCTGAACATCGTTCATGATGTTATAAGCTGCTGCCTTACAAATATCACCTGTCAGAACAGTCTTGCCAACGGAAGTTATTAGACCTTCAAGCTTAATCTTTACTGGAGACTCGACCGTGAGAAATATATCAGAGGCATTCTTTTCAACCATTAGCTTAAGATATGGTGTTATATCCATACTGACTGACTACCTCTTTAACAGATTGTGTGATTTATCATTAACAACTTACGTATGCCAGGTTCTTTGCTTACCTAGTACATACCACCGGTGTCCTGCTCTTCTTCTTCCAGCTTCAGATGATCCAGGGTATCTTCCCCGGCTTCCTTGGCATCCTTACCTTCCAGTTTGATCCGCAAGCGCAATTCATTCATTGAATCAGCATTGCGTAGTGCATCTTCCAGGCTCACCCGACCATCTTCATAAAGATCAAACAATGCCTGATCGAATGTCTTCATGCCCAATTCATTGGACTTGGACATGATCGTCTTAATCTCGTGGACCTCACCTTTCAAGATCAGATCAGAAATAAGAGGTGAGTTCAACATTATCTCAATCGCGGCGTCGCGACCTTTGCCATCCAACGATTTAAGAAGTCTTTGTGCGATCACAGCCTTCAGGTTCAAAGATAAATCCATTAACAATTGCTGACGACGCTCTTCCGGGAAAAAGTTTATAATTCTATCCAGTGCCTGGTTAGCACTGTTGGCATGCAGGGTAGCCATCGCCAGATGTCCCGTTTCGGCAAATGCAATACTAAATTCCATGGTTTCCCTGTCCCTGACCTCGCCCAGTAAAATAACATCAGGTGCTTGTCGTAAAGTATTCTTCAGTGCAATTTCCCAGTCGTCTGTATCCATTCCCACTTCGCGTTGCATAATGATGCAGCTCTTGTGTGGATGTACGTATTCGATTGGATCTTCAATGGTAATGATATGACCAAATGAATTCTCATTCCTGTAATCGATCATGGCCGCCAGTGAAGTTGATTTACCAGAACCTGTTCCACCAACCATGATCACCAGACCACGTTTGGTCAAAACAATATCTTTGAGGATTTCTGGCAGCTTGAGTTTATCCAGATTGGGTATTTCAGTTTCAATGGTACGCATGACCAGCCCACAAAAACTCTGCTGCACAAAGGCATTTGCCCTGAATCTACCCACACCCACAGGATTAACAGCGAAATTACATTCCTTGGTTGCTTCATACTCCTTCAACTGCTTGTCGTTCATGACGGCGTAGGCAAGCGCCTTGGTATTGTCTGGAGTCAATTCAGTTTTTGACACCGGCATAATCTTGCCATGCACCTTGATCGCCGGTGGGAAACCTACCGTGATAAACAGATCGGAACCTTCTTTCTCCACCATTAACTTGAGAAGATCGCGCATGAATTTTATCGCTTGTTCTCTTTCCACGAGTTCCTCCTGTTACCTGTTATATAAACAAGAATTATTAGCCGGTAATATTATCTTTGTTAGCGGCCTTGGACATGGCCTCTTCTCTAGAGACCACTTTTTTCTTGACCAATTCATTCAGATCCTGATCCAGTGTCTTCATTCCGAATGCCTGGCCTGTCTGGATTGCTGAATACATCTGGGCAATCTTGTTCTCACGAATCAGGTTACGAATAGCTGGTGTACCGATCATAATCTCATGAGCAGCAACACGACCGCCGCCAGTTTTCTTAAGCAGGGTCTGAGAGATAACTGCTTTTAATGACTCGGATAACATGGCACGTATCATGTCCTTCTCTGCCGCAGGGAACACATCCACAACACGGTCAATGGTCTTGGCAGCAGAACTAGTATGCAAGGTTCCAAACACCAGGTGGCCGGTCTCGGCAGCAGACAGGGCCAGACGGATGGTTTCAAGATCACGCATTTCGCCGACAAGAATAACATCAGGATCTTCACGCAATGCAGAGCGCAGGGCTTCATTAAAGCCCAGCGTATCTCTATGAACTTCACGCTGGTTAATCAGACATTTTTTGGTGACATGTACAAATTCGATAGGATCTTCGACAGTCAGAATATGACCATATTCATTATTATTTTTGTGATCCACCATGGCCGCCAGGGTGGTTGATTTACCTGAGCCCGTAGGCCCCGTCACCAACACCACGCCACGAGGGATATCAGCCAGTTCCTCAAATATTTTTGGCGCACCCAGTTGTTCCAGTGACAGAATTTCTGAAGGAATTGTTCTGAATACAGCGCCAGCACCACGATTTTGGTTAAAGGCATTGACACGAAAGCGCGCCAGACCGGGAATTTCGAAGGAGAAATCACACTCCAGAAACTCTTCATAATCCTTACGTTGTTTATCGTTCATGATGTCATAAACCATGTCATGAACTTCAGAGTGCTCAAGGACAGGAACATTAATCTTTCTCATGTCGCCATCGACACGAATCATGGGGGGCACACCGGCGGATAAATGCAAATCTGACGAGCCATTTTTTGCACCGAATGCGAGAAGTTCACCAATATCCATCTAAATCCTCCCGTAGGGAAATAGTTACAATGTTAAAATAACCGCTTGTATGCAATACGACATATTTTATGCTTCAGGTAACACAAAAACTTTGCCGTATCTTTCACACCATTAGCAGGTAAAAAATTGTATGATTATTATGCTGTTTCAGCACAATGTTACTTGCTTTTTGAAGTATAGACCACCGCTATCCCCAAAAATGATCGCCCATGAAAGACATTGATAAAAACATTAAGAAAAACACCGAGAAAGAGATTTCTGCTGCACTTGCACAAATCAGGCAAAGAATTTCTGATGCTGAACAACGCTTCAACCGCGATCCTAACTCGGTGCAGTTATTGGCGGTCAGCAAAACCAAGCCTGTCGCCGCAATACAGGCAGCTATTGATGCCGGACAAAGCTGTTTTGCCGAGAATTACCTGCAGGAAGCAGTAGAAAAAATCATGTGCTTCAATAACCCTCAACTCATCTGGCATTTCATTGGATCAATACAATCAAATAAAACCCGCGATATCGCACAACACTTCCATTGGGCACATACCATTGACAGAATCAAGATTGCCCGAAGACTCAGCGAACAACGCCCGGATCATCTGCCGCCCTTGAATATATGCCTGCAAATTAATATCAGCGGTGAAGACAGCAAATCCGGTATTGCCCCGGACGAATTAATACAGCTTGCTGCCGATTGTTCGTCTTTAGCAAACATCAAAATAAGAGGGCTGATGGCCATGCCAGCGCAGGATTCTGATTTTGCAAGACAACGTGCCCCCTTCAGGCAGCTGAGACTATTGTTTACTGAACTACAAACCAGACACCCTGATTTGGATACCTTATCAATGGGCACGACCAATGACCTGGAAGCAGCCATCGCCGAGGGCGCAACCATCGTACGTATCGGTACTGCTATCTTTGGGGCACGCAACTATTAATAACTGTTTATCCCCAACAAGCTTGAAATATATCAAGTTGAACATAAATTGTTACACTAACTTAAAGTTCGCATAAATATACAAGAGAGTTCAATGAAAAATTCGAGAATAAGCTTCATTGGCTGTGGAAACATGGGCCGAAGTCTGATTGGAGGGCTGATTGCTAACGGTCTACCAGTCAATTCCATCACCGGAACCGACATAAATGCAGGGCAGCGCCAAGCAGCAGCCTCCCAGTTCAATATCGAAGTCCTGGAAGATAACCGGCAAGCGATTAAAGATGCAGATGTTGTTGTATTGGCGGTTAAACCACAATCAATGCAAGAGACCTTGCTGGCAATCAGGGCAGATCTGGCACAGGAGAAACCTCTGCTTATCTCTATCGCAGCGGGCATCCAGCTCTCACATCTTGGACAATGGGCTGGAGAAGAACTTGCTATCGTGCGTACCATGCCGAATACGCCCGCATTGATCCAGTCAGGAGCAACAGCACTCTGCGCTAACAAGCACACAAGTGAAACACAGCGTGATCTGGCGGAAGCAATTATGCGTTCTGTTGGATTGGCCCTGTGGCTGGATGATGAAACACTCATGGATGCCGTGACTGCCTTATCAGGAAGTGGTCCTGCCTATTACTTTCTCATCATGGAAGTCATGGAAAAAGCTGCAACCCGGCTTGGTTTATCCCAGGAACACGCACGCATACTCACCCTGCAAACTGCATTTGGCGCAGCAAAAATGGCATTGGAAAGTAATCACGATGCAGAGACTTTACGTAAACAGGTCACCTCTCCTGGTGGTACCACAGAACAGGCCCTGAACGTATTGATGAACGGCGGCATTGAAGATCTGTTTGCAGAGGCCCTCAAGGCAGCACAGGAAAGATCGGCTGAACTGGCCGCTTCATTGGGAGGGGAATAATGTCCGGCAGCAGCTATCTCGTAAACGCAGGTGTTTATCTTATAAATATAGTATTTGGACTGTATCTTTTGGCGATCATGCTGCGTTTCTTACTGCAGACCGTTCGAGCAGATTTTTATAATCCCATCTGTCAGTTTTTAATCACTGTGACAAACCCTGCCTTAAAACCACTGCGCCGGTGGATCCCCGGGTATATGGGGGTTGATTGGCCATCTATCCTGCTGATGATCCTGTTGCAGCTGCTGGAGATATGTTTAATCGCATTGCTGATGACTGGACACATTCCCTCGCCAATAAGTATTCCCGTAATTATCGCCGCGAAATTACTGGAATTACTGGTGTGGGTATACATCTTCATTATTATCATACAAGCCGTCATTAGCTGGATTCAGCCTGGTAGCTATTCCCCTTTTACTGTCTTACTCTATCAATTAAGTGATCCTCTGGTCAGGCCCATCAGACGCTACATTCCTGCTACGGGTGGTATCGACTGGTCGCCTCTAGCCATTTTGATTTTGTTAAATCTTGCGCTCATGCTGCTTGTAACCCCCCTGAGTGACCTGGGCAGATACCTGTCAGGATAAATACAGGATATTTTCTGAAGTATCCTGTTCTCCATGAAACCTCACTGGTATCGCTGGCAGGATGACAGCTTATATTTGCAACTTCATGTGACAACGCGCGCACGGCGAGATGAATTTAAAGGGCTTCTGGATAATAAATTATGCCTGCGTATCAAAGCTCCTGCCGTTGAAGGGAAAGCCAACCAGTATCTGCTAGGGCTAATCGCGAAAGAATTCAAGGTAAGTAAAACCCGAACAGAGTTGATCTCAGGGACACAGTCTCGGGACAAGCGCATCGCCATACACTCCCCAACCAGATTACCAGACTGGTTCCTCGAATTAACCGGAAAAAGCCTGAAAGACCACGGGAACTTTTGACACACGGGTTGTCAGCTATTAGTGTAGTAGGCGCGATACAAGCAATAATCTTATATGGCTATGGTGGGATGTGGCAATGAAGACAGTTCAGAAATTATCAGGATTATCAAACGAAATAACTCTCAGCTTGTTAGCTGCGGCCCTGCTGTCGCTACTTGTTTCGTTCTCCGTACAGGCTGAGCAATCAAAAGTATTCGGTAATTACACCATACATTACAGTGTCTTCACAACGGACAACTTAACGCCTTCCGTCGCCAAGCAATACAATATCCCCCGCAGCAAGAAACGAGCACTATTGAATGTCTCCGTACTTAAAAAAACATCGGATGGATCAAGCAAACCAAGCAAGGCGATCATTAAAGGAACAACAACTAATCTGAACCAGCAACTCAGGGAATTAGAGCTGCGTGAGATTTCAGAAAAGGGCGCCATCTATTATATTGCTGAAGCACCTGTAGATCATGCCGAGATACTGAAATACAAGCTTGATGTCACCCCACAAGGGGAGAAGACAACTTACACGCTTTCATTTCAGGAACAGTTTTACATCGATTAGTCGCGACTGAAATAATTACCACTGAAAATATTTATAATTGCCTGACGTTGCCTGTTATTCCCTTAATATCTATCCCCTGTTAAATCAAATATCGTACACCATTGTCAGTGGTGCATGGTCTGAAAAACGATCTTCTTTGAAGATTTCAGCACTGCTTATCTTTTCACTGAGATCGGGGGAAACTATCTGATAGTCAATACGCCAACCCACATTCCTGGCCCATGCCTGTCCCCTGTTTGACCACCATGTATATTGATCTGCCTCCTGGTTAACCTTACGAAAAGCATCTACCATTCCAACAACATCAAACAGTGTATCCATCCATGCACGCTCTTCGGGCAGGAACCCGGAGTTTTTCCTGTTGCCCTTCCAGTTTTTTAAATCGATTTCCTTATGGGCAATATTCCAGTCACCACAAATAATGTAGTTCCTTTTCTGCTTTCGATACTTTTTCAGAACGGGCATAAACTTTTCCATAAAATCAAATTTAATGGCCTGCCTTTCTTCGCTGGAAGACCCAGATGGTAAATAGAGAGAAATAATACTCAAATTCCCGAAATCAGCCTGAATATACCGGCCCTCTGTATCTGCATGATGCCAGCCTAATGTTGTTTTAATCTTGTCGGGCTGTTGTCTGCTATAGATAGCCACGCCGCTATAGCCTTTTTTTTCAGCATCATTGAAAAATCCTGAATAACCATCGGGCATCAATATCTCTTCTGACAATTGATGGGTCTGTGCCTTGGTTTCCTGTATACAAACTACATCAACGTCCTGTTTTAACATCCACTCGAAGAACCCCTTTCTATGCGCTGCCCGAATCCCATTGGCATTCAATGTCATTATTTTCATTTGTTCAGGTTCATCTATGTCAGCCCTTGATTTGTTTTCCCGGATTTGTTTTAAAATTCGCAGTCAATGTATGATAATCAATTATTCATGACCATGTTTCATAAAGAAGGTTCTTAATGCAAAAATATCAACTTGAATTTATCGAGTTTGCCATTAAACATAAAGTCCTGTGCTTTGGTGAGTTCACACTTAAATCAGGGCGCCTGAGTCCCTATTTTTTCAACAGTGGGTTATTCAATGATGGCAAGAGTCTTTCCCGTCTCGGTCGTTTTTATGCGCAGGCAATCCAGGCAGCAGATATTGAATACGATATGTTATTTGGCCCGGCATACAAAGGTATTCCACTGGCATCAGCGGTGGCGATGGCGCTTGCTGATGATTATGACATCAACATGCCTTACTGCTTTAATCGAAAAGAGGCAAAAGATCATGGCGAAGGAGGTATAACATTCGGAGCAGCGCTTAAGGGCAAAAACATGATCATCGATGATGTCATCTCGGCAGGCACATCGGTTAATCTCTCAGTGGAAATTATCAGTCAGGCTGGCGCCACAACCACAGGGGTAGCCATCGCCCTTGACAGGCAGGAAAGGGGCGAAGGTGAATTATCTGCAGTACAGGAAGTTGAACAACGGCATCAAATAAAGGTCATAAGTATCATAACACTGGAAAATCTGATCGAATATCTGGAAAAAATACCGAGTATGTCCGAAAATCTTGATAAGATTAGACAATATTGCGAAACATACGGTGTCATAGACAATTAGTATCAAAGAAAAATCAGTTAAGCGAATAAAATATAGGTGTAGATATGGCTATTTCAAAACGATCTTTATTAGTAGCAATAACCATGGCTTTGATAAGCATGAGCCTGATCGTAACATCCACCTCTGCCGAGACACGTATCAAATGCTGGACAAACAGTGATGGTGTCAGAGAATGTGGCAAAAATGTTCCCCCTGAATACTCACAACAAGCCCATGAAGAACTCAACAGCCGGGGTATTACAGTAGAAACATCAGACAGGGCGAAAACTGATGAAGAAAGAGCAGAGGAAGATCGCCTGGCGGCAATTCAGGAAGAAAAAGATAAGAGAAAGGCCGAGGCAAAAGCGCAGGACAAAATTCTTCTGGACACATACAGCAACACAGATGATATTCAGATGACAAGTGACGGAAAAATTGCCGTGATTGAATCAAGCATCGGACTGGCCATTAAACGCAAGGAGAAAATTCAGGCCAATCTGGATAAAGATACAGCAATAGCAGCCGCAGAAGAGCTTGCGGGCAAACAACCTTCTGAAGACCTGCTAAAAGACATTAAATCACTGGAAAGACAGATCGAAGACCTGGATAAATTTATTGTAGACAAGCACCTGGCACAGGAAATGATTGAGAAGGAGTACACTGAAAAGATTGCGCGTTATAAAGAGCTGACTGGAAAATAACACTCACCCAGGTAAATGATCCAGGGATAAACTACCTAAATAGCCCCCGCCTTATGCTTTGCCATTGATCCTTATAATATTCGGTCGGCTTTTTGCTGAATGATGTGCGAATAAACTGGCTCATCTTGCCTTCTACATGTGCCAGCATCTGATTTGCCCCGGAGTCTATTGTCCCGACAAGTCGTGCACCATCGTTCAGATTAGCTTCCCTTAAAATTTGCTTGAACTGGGTCTCCAGACGTTCAAAAAATTGAAGCACACGCCCTCGCAGGCGTTCATTCTCCCCAACCAGGGCATCACCAACCAACACCCGGGTAATGCCAGGATTACGCTCGGAAAAACCTAACAGCACTTGTACGATTTTTTCGCAACGCACGATGGCATCCTTTTCCTGCTCAAGAATACTGTTTATTAATCCAAAAACTGACTCTTCCGAGAAATCTATTAGCGCTTCAAACATTTTGGCCTTGCTGGCAAAATGCCTGTATAAAGCCGCTTCTGAAACACCCACTGCCCTGGCCAGACTTGCAGTCGTGATCCGCGTACCAGGATTCTCTTCCAGCTGTAATGCAAGAACCTCCAGTATTTGTTGCTTTCTGTTATGTCTCTTGGCTTCGCTCATGCCCTTCAATTCTCGTTATTAATTGCTGCCCGCACTACGCCCATCAATCAATGTCCCTACACCCTGATCGGTAAATATTTCAAGTAATACAGCATGCTCAACCCGTCCGTCAATAATGTGAGTATGCTTGACCCCTCCGTTCACTGCATCCAGTGCTGCATGGATCTTCGGTAACATGCCACTATGAATCACACCTTCATCAACCAGTTTTTTAACATCATCGGTAGAAAGTCCTGTAAGGACCTCTCCCTCTGCGTTCAATAAACCAGCTGCATTAGTCAGCATAATTAATTTTTCTGCTGAGAGTATTTCAGCCATTTTACCTGCTACAAGATCCGCGTTGATATTGTAGGACTGACCGTCCTTGCCAACCCCTATCGGTGCTATCACAGGAATAAAATCACCTTGAATCAGCATATCAACGATCGAGGTATCGATACTTTCAACTTCACCCACATGACCAATATCAATGATTTCAGGGGCCTCCATCTCGGGATCAGCCTGCTTGAAAATCATCTTTTTCGCGTGAATCAAGTCACCATCTTTGCCCGTCAAACCAACAGCCGAACCACCATTGCGATTAATCAGATTAACGATCTCCTTGTTCACCTGACCTCCTAAAACCATTTCAACAATATCCATGGTTTCACTGTCAGTCACACGCATGCCTTCAACAAATTTGGATTCTTTGCCTATTCGTGAAAGTAAATCGCCTATCTGTGGTCCACCACCATGCACGACTACTGGATTCATGCCCACAGATTTCATCAGCACGACGTCGCGTGCGAATCCATTTTTAAGCTGCTCATCAACCATGGCGTTGCCGCCATACTTGATAACAATTGTCTTACCATTGAAGCGCTGTATATAAGGTAAGGCCTCGGTCAGGATATTCGCAATCGCTGCCGCATTACTTAATTCTGAGCTCATGATTTCTCTCGACAAACCTGTTTGTGATTGGCTGATCTTGTACCCAGGCTCAATCTAACCTGGCCATCAGCGATGCTAGCTTATCAAAACGGCAGCTTTAAGTCCTTTGAAACCGATTGTAATAAATCATGAAACTCTGACTGTATTCTTTCCAGGGCATCTTTGGTTTCCGCTTCAAACCTGGCGATTAAAAATGGGCTTGTATTTGATGGCCTGACCAGACCCCAGCCATCCGGGAAATCGACACGCAGGCCATCGATATCTATTACCTCGGCACCCTCGAATGCCATTTTATCCTTCATTATCTGCATTACTTTTTCATGATATTTTTCTGGCAGGGGAATACGAAGTTCAGGTGTCGAGAAACCTTCGGGTAAAACAGCAAAGGTATCGGCAGGACTGCCTTTGGCGTTTGATAAAATTTCCAGGGCCCTGGCACCTGAATACAACGCATCATCAAAGCCAAACCAGCGCTCCTTGAAAAAGATATGCCCACTCAATTCACCGGCCAACGGCGCATCAACTTCTTTCATTTTTGCCTTGATCAGGGAATGTCCTGTTTTCCACATCAACGATTTGCCGCCACTGGATTCAATAATTGCCTTCAGATAGCGACTACATTTAACATCAAAGATTATTGTTGCCCCCTGGTTTCTGGATAAAACATCCTTGGCAAATAACATCAGCTGCCTGTCAGGCCAGATAATATTTCCATCACCATCAACGATGCCCAGACGATCACCATCACCATCAAATGCGAAACCCAAATCTGCACCTTCCTCTTTGACTTTATCTATCAAGGGCTGCAAATTCTCCGGCTGGCTGGGATCAGGCTGGTGGTTCGGGAAGGTACCATCAATGTCACAAAATAATTCTACGACATCATGCCCCATGGCCCTGTAAAGTTGAGGTGCCAGCTGGCCGGCAACGCCGTTGCCACAATCAACAACAATTTTAAATGCACCGCCCAGGGCGACAGGAATGTCATCTGTAATTCTTCTCAGGTAGTCAGGGCTGATATCCGTGACCTGTAAACTACCCTGACCTTCAGTCAAATCATTATTTGTGATTCGATCACGAATCTTTGCAATGGCATCTCCTGATAGAGTCTCACCATCAAGCACGATTTTTAAGCCATTATATTCAGGGCCGTTATGGCTCCCTGTTAGCATCACTCCACTTTTTATTTGCAGATGGTGTGTCGCAAAATACAATACCGGTGTTGGTACCACGCCGATATCTATGACATCTCGTCCCGAGGCACGCAAGCCCTCAATCAAGGCATCACCTAACTCAGGACTGCTGGTTCGTCCATCTCGCGCAACGGCCATACCCTGCTGTCCACGATCATAGGCCTCACTGCCTATGGCGCGCCCGATTTCACGGACCACAGCCGCAGATAGATTTTTACTGACGACTCCTCGAATATCATAAGCACGAAAAATTTCCGGTGAAATTATAATATTACCGTCCGGTGTGTACTCTAGTGGAGACAGTTCCGGTTTTCCTTTCTGAGTAGTGCTCGCAACAGACGATGCTTTGTTATTGGCACTATCAGGAACCTCTGCCCCTTGCGGCATATCTGCAGGCCTGGCTATTTTAGTAATATCATCACCCTGTAAGCCTTGTGAAATTGTACCGGGCTCAGCGCCTTGAACAGCTGGCCGATCGGATGCTGGCAAATCTGGAACCAGGCCTTCAAACCCGGGGTGCTCCCCACCCATGATGGCCTTAACAGCACCTTGATAAACAACCTCTTCTTTGGACTCGCCCCCATATACTTTTCCTAACACTTCAGCCAACCCTGAGCCGGATTGTCTTTGTCGATAATAAACAAAGCCACCAGCAGCTACCACCAGCACCAGAAAAATCAGGATTATTGGCCCCATACCGGAACCCACTTCCATCTCTTCACTGACTTCAGTCACGTCCGATGCTGATGATTTGTTCCAGGTGGCTGTATTCCATTTTGTGCCTTTAATCCCGGCATTAACGGCCAGACCATTACGAAACTTTGCATCACCATACTTACTCAGGACAATCGACTTTTGCCGTATCTCGATATACGTGTCAGGAACATCAAATGCTGAAGTCACGGACTCAATCACTGAAGTTGGCATACTCAGATGCAGGAGACCAACGAGCTTATTGTCTGCGTTGGTAACACGACTCACAAATGCAACATGAGCCCCATCACTCCCAAAACCATGCGCTTCCGCAGCAACGGGTGCTATAGTTTTCTCTGCCCTTTTTACTAAATCAATAGAGGCATAACTAAATGGTGGTGTTGCTTCCCTGTCTATTTCGTAGTTACCAGGAAGGATGAATCTCAGTTTTAAAGCAGATTTGAATGCTGCTTTTTTCTGTTCCCCCTCACTTTCAAGGGTGCTACTTTCAGCCTCTGTAAAAACAGCCAGCACAGACTCATCCTGCGCCAGGGCATCCAGTTGTTTTTGAATCGAAGCAACTGGATCTGCCACTGCATCCGCCGCTTGTGTTGAAGTCTGCTGCAGAATATTTTGTGTTTCCACTTCTGCTTTTTCGGAAACATTCTTGGCAGTAAATAAACCGCCATACGCTATCACCAGCAAAACAACAACGACAACACCAATGATTGTGGCATTACGTATCGTGCTTCGTTTAATTTTCCTGCCTGTTACCGGGCCCACAGCCATTGCTTATTCTCCCTACCGATTTAAGATTC
Source organism: Gemmatimonadota bacterium (assembly GCA_049189775.1). Classification (GTDB taxonomy): domain Bacteria; phylum Pseudomonadota; class Gammaproteobacteria; order Eutrophobiales; family Eutrophobiaceae; genus SMWN01. The sequence goes on from JAIVVP010000002.1 coordinate 21,745, forward strand.
TACCTAGCCTGTTTTTTTGGTTAAATACTTCCTGGCTTAATTTTACACTTGCCTGATTTTTTACTCGAGCTATTCCAGAATTATGCTTGTACTCCGGTATGACCAAAGCCACCTTCACCACGATGACTTTCATCAAATTCATCAACGATTTCAAATGCAGCCTGGACCACCGGCATAAAAACCATTTGTGCGATCCGATCACCTGGATTCATCGTAAAGGATTCATGTCCACGGTTCCAACATGAAACATAGACCTGCCCTTGATAATCGGAATCTATCAGACCAACCAGGTTGCCTAAAACTATGCCCTTTTTGTGGCCAAGTCCCGAACGTGGCAACAAAACCGCTGCCAGCCCCGTATCTTCAACATGAATGGCAAAACCGGTAGGTATCAAGGTGGTTTCGCCAGGTTTAATTTCAATAGACTCATCAAGACAAGCACTGATGTCCATCCCCGCCGAACCTGGTGTAGCATACTCAGGCATAGGGAATTCATTACCCAATCTTTTATCAATGAGCCTGAGTTGTATTTTTTTCATAGTAGTGATTTGCAATTACCTTTATTAATTTACGTGCAAGTTTTTCTTTTGGTGCCCGTTCCAATGTCTGGTGTTTCAAAACCAGTTCTTCCTGAATTTTATTTTTCCCAGTCTGATTATTCTGGCCCTGATTTCCAGCTTGCCAAAAAACCTGCAACTCATTTTCATCCGTATTAAACCCAAGCCCTTCACCCACCTGGTTTGCAGCAATCATATCCAACTTTTTGTTTTGCAGCTTGCTCCGGGCATTGTCCAGTAAATTTTCAGTCTCGGCGGCAAAACCAACCGTGAATGGCCCCTGAGGCAAGCTGGCTACCTCTGCCAGAATATCAGGGTTCTTTTGTAATAGTAGCTGGAGATCTTCAGATTTCTTCTTAATCTTTTGCTCGGCAATGTCAGCACATCTGTAATCCGCTACCGCAGCAGCGGCGACAAAAATATCAGATGTAATAATGTCTGACATGACAGCATCACGCATCTGATCGGCGGTATCCACACTAATGTAACGAACCTGCCGGGGTGGATCAATGCTTACTGGACCAGAAACCAGGGTCACATTGGCTCCAGCCTCAGCTGCCGCCCTGGCAACCGCATAACCCATCTGCCCCGAACTGTGGTTTGTGATATAGCGAACCGGGTCAATGGCTTCACGGGTTGGGCCTGCTGTTACCACTATTTTCAAATCAGCGAGTATCCCAGTAGAAAATAGCTGACTCGTCTCTAATATTAATTGTCCCGGCTCCAGCATCCTGCCCGGACCAATTTCACCACAGGCCTGACTGCCTTCAGCTGGGCCAACTATTCTTATTTCTCGCTGGCCTAGCGTGGCAATATTTTCCTGGGTAGCAATATTCATCCACATTTGTTGATTCATAGCCGGTGCAATCACTACCGGCGCAGTGGTGGCCAGACACAAGGTACTTAGCAAGTCGTCTGCCATGCCATGCGCCAACCTAGCGATAAAGTTGGCACTGGCCGGCGCCACCAATACAACATCACACCAGCGCGCCAGTTCAATATGACCCATGCCACTATCCTGGCCACCACCCCGACCAGATTCAGCGACATGATCCAGTAATTCTGTATGCACCTCACGACCTGACAAGGCCTGCATGGTCAGTGGGGTAATGAATTCACAAGCACCTCGTGTCATGACTACGCTTACTTCCGCACCCTGTTCCCGCAAACGCCTGACCAATTCTGCGCTCTTGTATGCAGCAATCCCGCCAGTCACACCCAGGAGTATTCTTTTGTTTGTTAAGTTATTCATCAGCATCATTAATATTACTAAAGTGTGAGAATTTTACCTTATCGTATCCGAATCCGCATTTTTGCTACATTTTGCTACAATGCAACGAGATTATCAGAAAAATGCTGTAACAAAGGAATGACTTACTAAATAACCATAGTAACAATTCATCTAACAAGGAGGTGACCATCATGCCTATATCTGACTGGCCAGAACAGGAAAGACCCCGTGAAAAGCTTTTGTCCAGAGGGGCCGCGAGCCTTTCTGATGCAGAATTACTCGCCATCTTCCTGCGCACAGGCCGACAGGGGAAAACAGCCGTCGATCTGTCCCGCGACTTATTGACAGAATTTGATGGCCTGAGGGGCATGGTAGAGGCCGATTCCAGGTCATTCTGCCAAACCAGGGGGCTGGGACTGGCAAAATACAGCCAGATACAGGCAGCCATTGAGCTGGGGAAGCGTTATCTACAAGAAAACCTGGGCAAAAAAGACGTGCTCAGTAGCCCTGACGATACAAAAGACTTTCTGGTCGCCCAGTTACGCGCCTACCAACACGAGGTATTTGCCTGCCTTTTCCTGGACAACCGGCATCAAATCATCAGTTTTGACGAAATGTTTAAAGGCACCATAGACGGTGCCAGCGTTTATCCACGTGAGGTAGTCAAACAGGCCCTGGCCAGAAACGCAGCAGCGGTAATCTTTGCCCACAATCATCCTTCTGGCATCGCAGAGCCCAGTCTCGCCGACAAGAATATTACCCAGCGTCTACAGGAGGCCCTGAAACTGGTCGATATACGGGTGCTTGACCATTTCATCATTGGTGATAATACTGCTGTGTCTTTTGCCGAGCTGGGCCTGTTATAGGCCAAAATACAGGCCAAATATAAGCTAAAATGGTGAAATCCCGCTGAGCGGTATATGGGCCAGGGTTATAAGCCAAAAACTTCGGCAAATACTTGGATCAGCTACCCGATCCATGTACAATCCGCGCTCTTTTTCAACAGATTAAAGATTCAGAACAATGTCACGAGTATGTCAGGTAACGGGTAAACGCCCAATGTCAGGGAACAATGTCTCCCACGCCAAGAATAGAACGCGTCGTCGTTTTTTGCCGAATTTGCACAGCCGTCGTTTCTGGCTTGAAGATGAAAGTCGCTGGGTCAGATTACGTGTCAGTGGTAAAGGCCTGCGTATCATCGACAAAAAAGGTATTGAGACCGTTTTAGAAGAAATCCGCGCACGCGGCGAAAAGGTATAGGGGAAATAAACTATGGCTGAAAAAATCAAACTCGTTTCTTCAGCTGGCACAGGCCACTATTACACAACCTTGAAGAACAAACGCACCATGCCTGAGAAAATGGAAATGAAGAAATTCGATCCTGTTGTACGCAAGCATGTGATGTATAAAGAAGCAAAAATTAAATAGCTTTTTAGACAGACCAAAGCTAGACAAAATCAGGAAAACCCGCTTTATGCGGGTTTTTTATTGTCTGCAATCTGCCCCTGTTTTATTTACCTTGCAACTCCGCTGTTAATCCGAATAATACCTTCGCAATGAACTCCACAATTGCCTCTACAATAAACAGGGAAACTCTCATCTCTGTCGATCACGTTTCCCGCTATTATGGTGATGATTGCGCAGTTAATGATGTCAGTTTTTCTGTACATCGAGGTGAGGTGCTTGGCTTCCTGGGCCCGAATGGCGCAGGTAAAAGTACCACCATGCAAATGATCTGTGGAGTCTTATCGGCCAGCGCAGGCCATATCAAAGTTGCAGGTCATGACATGCTTGAGTCACCCAGGGCTGCGAAACAACATATTGGTTTTCTTCCCGAACAACCCCCCCTGTACCAGGATCTAAATGTAGATGAATACCTTTACTATGCAGCACGTTTACGCGGTATTAAAAAGGCTGAACTAAAAAAAGCGGTGGCATACAGCAAACAACGCTGCGGCCTGGAAGAGACCGGCAAACGCCTGATTAAAAATCTGTCGAAGGGCTTTCAACAACGCGTGGGCATTGCCCAGGCAATTATTCATTCACCTGCAGTCGTGATCATGGATGAACCGACCTCAGGGCTGGATCCAAACCAGATCCTGGAAATCAGGGAACTCATCAGGGAACTGGGTAATGATCACAGCGTGATTTTATCCACACATATTCTTCCTGAAGTACAAAGTGTCTGCGATCGGGTTTTGATCATTAATCAGGGCAATCTTGTATTAGATGAATCTCTGGATAAGCTGCAGCGAGATCATCAGATCACGCCGCTAAAGATTGCCTTGCGACAACCTCCGCCTCTGCAAGCTTTGGGCGAAATAGAAGGTGTCGTCAACATTGAACAAACAGGCAAGCATCATTTCAAGATTTATTGTGAGTCGGGTATTGACACAATCAATAGAATTACAAAACTGGCTGTGGCTTCTGAATGGGAACTCTATGAGATTGTCCCCGAACAGGATTCACTTGAAGAAACCTTTGTGCAACTCACCCGTGGGGAAACCCCGGAATGAATACTGTTTTCCACATCGCAACGCATGAATTAAGACGACTATTCTATGCCCCTATGGCGTGGATACTCTTCGCGGTTGTGCAGTTCCTGCTGGCAATCTTCTTCCTTCTGATTCTTGGCCGATTTATCGATCCGTCTACAGCCTCATTATTTGCTGATTATGGGGCAACTGAAATAATTGTGGTTGGGCTTTTACAAATTACAGGTATCCTTCTGTTACTGATTACACCTTTCGTAACCATGCATACCTTCAGTGAAGAGCGCCAGACAGGCAGCATAAAATTATTACTCTCCTCGCCCATATCCATTACCGAGCTTGTCCTGGGTAAATACCTCGGTGTCCTTGGCTATTTATTTTTACTACTGGGCTTGATTGCATTAATGCCGCTTTCCCTGCTGATGGGGACCGAGCTGGATTTATTACAACTCCTTTCAGCCTTATTAGGCCTGGTATTACTAACCAGTTCTTTTGCCGCAATTGGTTTATTTGTGTCTTCCCTGACCAGCCACCCTGCTGTTGCAGCGATTAGTACCTTTGGTGTTTTGTTCGTGCTCTGGATCATGAACATGGCAGGCAATACCGGCACGGAATTATTCAGAGAGATCCTGACCTATGCTTCATTACTGAATCATTATCATCATCTCCTCGACGGCATTTTTAATTCTGCAGATGTGATCTATTACCTGCTGGTAAGCAGCTTGTTCATCATCCTCAGTATCTGGCGACTGGATAACGAACGATTGTATTAAGTTATGAAAATTACTTCCAAACCACGACTGCAGTCCCGTCTTAACAGTCTCGCCACACTGTTGTTAATAGTTTGCCTGACTATATTGCTTGCCTGGTTAAGTGTGCGTTATCAAACCCAAATGGACTGGACACAAAGCGGACGCCATACCTTGTCACATGCCAGCCAGGAAGTTCTGGATCAAATGGATGGGCCTGTCGAGATCACTGCTTATGCCCGGGAAGATGCTGCCTTACGAAAGGCTGTTGAAAAAATTGTTGGGCGTTACCAACGGCTCAAAACAGATATTCATCTTAAATTTATCAACCCGGATGCTGTTCCTGATGAAGTACGCAATGCCGGGGTTAGTGTTAACGGTGAAATGTTGCTGCGTTATCAGGGACGTACCGAGCACGTCAAAACTGGCACCGAAGAAGAGTTCACCAATGCCCTGCAACGCCTTGCGCGTGGTTCCGAGCATTGGCTGGTATTTCTTGAGGGACATGGCGAACGTGATCCTCATGGTACTGCCAGGCATGATCTCAGACTGTGGACATCGCAACTTGCCTTGCGAGGCTTCAAGATCCAGCCATTGAATCTCGCCACAGTTCAGGTCATCCCTGACAATACAAAAATACTGGTCATCGCTTCACCCACGGTTGATCTTCTTCCGGGCGAGGTCGCGCTGATCGTTGAATACCTGTTACGTGGTGGCAATATTCTCTGGCTTTCTGATCCGGGTAGTCTGCATGGACTGGAACCTCTGGCGGATCAATTAAACATCGAAATCCCCACAGGCGTGGTCATTGATTTTTCTGGCAGCCTTGTCGGCATAGATGATCCAGGCATCGTCATCAATACTTCAAGTATGTATCCTCAACACGCCATCACCAAGGCCTTTAATTTAACAACTTTTTTTCCGACAACGGCATCAATCAAGGTAAAAGACCAGAAACAGGATCTGGCAGAATGGAATAAATCCAGCCTCTTGGTAAGTGGCGACCACACATGGTTAAAGACTGGCGCACTTGAAGGCGAGGTTGAAGTTGAATTTAATGAGGACAGCGACATGCCAGGTCCACTGGATATCGGCATTAGCCTGGAAAGAGCGCTTGAAAAAACAGTAGATAACGAATTCGATAAAGACTCTTCCGGTATCCAGCAAAGAATTATTGTTATCGGCGATGGAGATTTTCTTTCTAACGCCTATGTCGGTAACAGCGGTAATCTTGATTTGGGCGTGCGCATGATTAACTGGTTAAGCAATGATGATGACTTCATCAGCATCCCGGTCAAAACAGTCAATGATGCACATCTTGAATTTCCTGCCTACGCAACATGGATCATCGGCTTTGGTTTTATTCTTGTCCTGCCATTACTTTTCCTTGGGACTGGCCTGTTTATCTGGTGGCGCAGGAAAAAACAATAACACTCATGCGGCTACGTTTGTTCATTAATCTGCTTCTTTTACTTTGTGTCGTGGGATTGGCAATATTCCTGAGCAGAGAGGGAAACAAGGAAACAGTTGAGCCTGCAGTTACCCTGACGGACATTCAGCCTGATAGCATTCACCTTATCCATATAGAAAGACATGATCTGGACGACATCATTTTTCAAAAGCAGGGAAATAACTGGGTGATGCAAAGTCCGTTCAAGTTACCAGCAAACCCTTCGCGAGTGCATGTGATGTTAAGCCTGTTGCAGGCACATAGTTATGATCACTTCAGTGCACCAGACAATGATCTCACGCCTTATATGCTGGCAGTACCTGCCGTTTCTATTGTGTTGGATGATACGCGTATTGCCTTTGGTGACACCAATCCGCTGGAGGAAAAATTACGTTATGTGTTAGTTAAAGACACTGTACATATTATTAATGAGGGCCTTTTCCATCAGTTGCAGGCTTCCGCGACGTTTTTCCTTGACGCAAAATTAATTCCACCTGGTGCCTCGATAAAGTCCATTCAATTACCCGAGCTAGATATTGAGAATACTGAAGATGACACACTAACCGGGGCGCAACGCCAAATCATTAATGCCTGGGAACAGGTGGAATCAATTTCTCTTCGTAAATATGAAGAAATTGAAGCGATCGATACCATCAAGATTGAACTCGATTCAGGAGAGTTGATTGAATTCGTCATTGTCTCGAACAGGCCAAACCTGATCCTGGCCAGACCGGAGAGAGGCATTCAATATCATATAAGTAGCACCGTTTCAGATAACCTGTTTCCAGTAAAAACTGAAACTGTATCGAAATAGAAAATGCCTGAGTTACCTGAGGTCGAAACTACCCGATTAGGCATCGCACCTCATATCACAGGACAAACAATAGATAATGTTATTGTCCGTAATAAAAACTTACGCTGGCCGATCACAGCCACACTCAAAAAAGATCTCTTAAATAGACAATTTCAAAAGATAGATCGTCGCGGAAAATATCTGCTTTGTTATACAGATCACGGCTGCATGATTATGCACCTGGGTATGTCTGGCAGCCTTCGCATTGTAGATAAAAAAATCAAACCGGAAAAACATGATCACCTTGATATCCTGTTTGCATCGGGCAAGGTTCTTCGCTTTCACGATCCCCGTCGATTTGGATCAGTTATCTGGACAAGGAAAGATCCGCTGCAGCATAAATTGATAAAGGATCTCGGCCCGGAACCATTAAGCGAAGATTTCAATGGGGCATGGCTGTACAAAAGATCAAGAAAACGTACTCAGGCCATAAAGAATTTTATTATGGACAGTCATAATGTCGTTGGTGTCGGCAACATATATGCCAGCGAATCACTATTCCTTGCCGGCATCAACCCGAAACGAAAGGCAGGAAATGTATCGCTAGAACGTTATAAACGTCTGGCAAGTGCCATCAAAAAAATATTAAAACAATCAATCAAACAGGGTGGCACAACTCTACGCGACTTCGTAAATGGCGACGGCAAACCCGGATATTTTCAACAACAACTTAATGTTTATGGAAGGACAGGCCAGCCCTGTAAAAAATGTAAATCAACAATCAAAGAAATCAAACTGGGTCAACGCTCTTCTTTTTATTGTGCTAGCTGTCAAAAATAAGCCCTGACTTTTGTTAACCAAAAAAAATAGATACCCCTAGTAACGTCGGTACCGCTAATGCCACGACAACATTAGCTGCAAGATACTGCGGATAGCTTCCAATATTTTCACCGTATTTCACGGCACCACTTAAAGTAAAAAATGCAAGTGGGATCGGGATCAAAGCAATAAGGCTTAATACAGGGAATTTGCCTGTAAAAACGCAAGCCGCAATAACCACAATAGTGGCTATGACGAATGCAGCATAGACCCTGTTACTAATAATGATTCCATGAGCGATTGCCAGATTATTACGGCCTACACCCGTGTCTGCCCGAATGTCCGGGTACTGGTTAATCAATAACAGATTATTGACCAGGAAAAATGGTACAAGTCCAGCAAGCCACGATAAGGTCAAATATTTTCCAGCCAATACAAATTGAGTCCCCACAACCATTAGCAATCCAAAACCAATACCAGGGGCTATCAGGCATACAACTGGCTGTTTGTTAATCCATCCAGTGTAAGTAAGTATCAATAACAAACCCACAACACCGATGGGGATAATTCCTAATCCGATTTTCCAGGCAAAAAAAAACCAATCAATGAAGTAGCAAGCAGAGATACAAGACCAATCGTTAATACGGCATTCGCCATGTCAGGATTCTCAGGCAAGGCACCGCTTCCCCCACTAAATCGGGTTTTTGTTGTTGTTAAATCCAGGCCACTTTTGAAATCAAAATATTCATTCAAAGTATTAACACTGACATGCGCCAATACAGCACCAAGCAAGATCAATAATAACAATTGTGAATCCACACTGATTTGACTGGCAACGACAGTACTAACACCTAAAAACACACAAACAGGCGTCAAGATCAAAAATGGTCCTCGTATCGTTTTTATTATTGCCCTGAATTTCATGATTGTGTTGATATGATTATCTGGCTAATAGGAATTCAGGATAAATCGATTTCTCTAAACATGCCACTTTCGTTGTATGGTGGTTTTAAGT
>JAIVVP010000003.1:0-22796 GCA_049189775.1 Gemmatimonadota bacterium
TTTTTACCATCATAAATTCTTACTTCTGCACGAAATTGTCTATGCATTTAATTAGAAAATTAGTATTATTCCAAACTTTTAGGTCTTTAATATACATACTTTGTTGAACAATCAATATATTTTTTCTAAAGAAGCATTCAAAAGAATTAAATTAGATGAAAAAGTCGAGATTTTTTGTAATGATTTAAAAAAACCTTTTGGCAGACGAAAGCTGCCCAGGCTGACTGAATGTAGTAATTCAGGATCACATTTAGCCAGGGTGTCGGTGAACAATTCTTTATATTGATTTTGATATTCACTTGAATAGATCAAGGGATCGAAACGCAGGCCAATGCGCCAGCCTTTTTCCTGTAGCTTCTCAATTGCATCAATCCTTCGATCGATAGAAGGCGTTTTATGTTCAAGTGCATTAGCTATATCTACCGGGGTAAAACTCCAGGCCAGTACACAGTTTTCCAGTGGTTCGGTATTAAGAAGACTCCGGATCTGTGTGCTTTTGGTCCTGATCTCGAGCAGGGCACCCGGGTTGTTTCTAAAGACTGGTAAAAAATAATCAAGAAATCTTGTTACTGGTTCCAGGGCCAGGCTGTCACAGTCGTAACCGGAAAAAAAATGTACTTCCTTCTTGCTTGTCTGAATTTTATCTTCAATCTCCCTGGCAAAATCTTCGTAATTTACAAACAAAACATAATGAGCAGATTGATACATGCCCTGCAAAAAGCAGTAACGACAGTCATACAGGCAATTCATCATATGTGAAAAATAATAATTATCTTTGACACCGATGCCATAGTTTTCAGGCGCAGGTAGCACAAAGCCTTTATGTTTGCTTGCCAGAATTAATGCAGGCTGTTGTTTTTGCAATCTGAAGCTTTGTGCCTTGCGATTAAAGATCTCACCATAGCGTTGACAGTGGATCTGCCTGGCATCAGGAAAACGTGCCAGTATCTCCAGAGACCTGGGATGATCAGCAACCTCCTCTTCGATATAGATGGTTTCTATCATCAGAAACGAACTGGATACGCATCAAGCTTGTGTGTGATTCGATAAATAACTTCCTTACCATGCAAGGCTTTATCAATTTCCTTTATCGGGTTTTCATCCGGGCATAAAACATGCCATCGATTCAGGCATGATTTTAATAAAGCACGCTGTGCATGCGTAAACCGCCATTGTTCGATAATCTGCTGATAATAATCCGGTGCCGTATTTGAAATATCCAGATGATTTGCCAATAGCTTGAGTGATTCAGCTATTTGATCGATGACTGTCAGTTTCCCCTTTACCAGTTCAGTAACAAAGGACTCAGATATTTTCCCGACGGGCTGCTGTTGATTGTCCGAGATAATTTTAATCACATGAATCAATTCACTTGTTGCAAAACGACAGGCTGTTGCATAAAAGCCTGCTGCTTCCATTTCAAACAGGGAATCTGTGTAGTCTGTTGCCGGCTTATCACAGCTTAGTATTTCCACGGATGGGCAGGGAGGACTAAAAATAATTTGTGGATACCATACACATTGACTGGCTTGATCGATGATCTTATGGGCAAGCGTGGCTTCACCAATTTCGAGTTCCTTATGACCCGCTATACCCACGTTAAGCCAGATATCCTGTTTCTCTGTGTGTAGAAAAGCATGTGTAAAGGCGGTTGCCGCAGCTGCGTTGATCTTGCCGATACCGGAGATCGTCAGGGATATTTGTTTGTCTGGACTGATGTATAAAGGAAAAGATCCAGAATCAGAACAATGTTTTAATCGATAATGCGCTATCAGTGATCTTGCTTCGCATTTAAGGGCACAAATAAAATGGATCATGTTTACTCGGTTATGTATTCTCAGTCAGGTTTAATCAGTCAGGATGAATCAATCGGGGTTTATGCCATAACTGTCTAATGCATTATCGATGAATTCTTGCCATACAGGTTCTGGTTCCCAAACGGCATTCATGTGTTGCAGGGCATCAGTGACAGGCATGTCACACTTTACTGTGTGATAAAGAAACATAAAGGCAGATACGCGCCAGTTCATGACACAGTGAACGAATATCTTTTTATTTTTGTGTTTCTCCATATGATCGAAAAAAGACTCCAGGTCTTCAAGTGTTGGCGTCTTGAAATCAACAGGCACATGCACATAGCTCATGTTGAGTTTACTGATGATGTTATTTTCGTTTTCGATTGCGTTTGGTGAATCACTTAAGGCGAGGTTGAGTACAATTTCATAAGCTGCAGCGCTTATGTCACTGAATTGCCCGGCTTCTGGCTGACCCGAGGTGCCAACATTTTCATCAATCTGATAAAAATTGACGATTTGTTCCAATGCATTATTTTTCGGCGCTGCACTCATCAGGCCGCAACCATGTCCCTGGCATATTTCTTCAATAAGCGCTTGAAGTCCTCGACGTGTTCAGTATTGCCATGCTTATCTGCGCCGGCCAGATAAATACTGATTTTTTTAACCATCATTTTTATCGCAGCATCACGGTCACTGTCATTCAGTTTGTTTTCCGAAATAATTTTATTCAATGCATGAATCCTGAAGCGATCCATCCCCCAATGTTTAGCAGATAATTGATCGTCGTGGCCACCATGCTTTGTTATTAATGCTTCATCAATATATAACACAGGATAGCGTGAACAAATTCGAAGCCAGAGATCATAATCCTCACAGGCAGGTAAGGTTTCATCAAACAAACCTGTTTCATCAAACAATGAACGATGAATTATGACAGCAGAAGGGGATATGACACATAGTGGCAGGCAGTGCTGAAATATGTGTCCACCTGCCTTCTTGTGCTTGTGCATTTGATTGACTCGAACTCCATTGCGAATCCATATCTCGTTACTATGGCAAATAAGATATTCCGGCGCATTATTGAGTGCTGCTATCTGTCGTTCAAGTTTGTGCTTGTGCCAGACATCATCAGAGTCCAGTAGCGCTATCCAGTCATGCCTGGCAGCTGATATGCCCGTATTGCGTGCCGCACTCACCCCCAGATTGTCCTGTTGTATCAACTTGACCTCCGGGTGAAGAGATTTGAGCCTTGTTACCGTGTTATCTGTTGATCCATCATCGACAATAATAATTTCATCCGCAGGCAGTGTTTGCCCCAATACGGAGGCCAGGGCACGTTCGAGCATGTTTACCCGATTGTATGTTGGTATCACGACAGAGACAGAAGCCATATCAGAATCTTTTATAAATGGTTAAAATAAACCTAACAGATGAAATTGTATTCGGAGATTATCCAATAAATGCCACGTCTTGAACATAAAACTGTCGTTGTTACTGGTGCCAGCAGTGGTATTGGTGAATCAATCGCCACAAGCTTTGCCCGCGAGGGTGCACATGTTGTGGTGAACTACAATAGTTCCACGGAAAAGGCAGAGCATATCGTTAAACAAATCAATGGCTCCGGTGGTCGTGCCGTGGCCATCAGGGCCAATGTCTCTGATCCGAAAGGTGTGAAATTTTTGATTGATGAAGCGCTGTCTGAATTAGGTAAGATTGATATCTGGGTGAATAATGCCGGTGCAGATATTTTGACTGGTAAAGGCGCAGAATTAAGTGAACAGGAAAAATTGCAATTCCTCATCGATGTTGACCTGAAAGGGACGATTAATTGCTGTTGGGGTGTTTTACCCGTGATGGAACAGGCGGGTCATGGCGTCATCATCAATATGACCTGGGATCTGGCGATTCATGGATTTCAGGGTAGAAATCCGCAAATGTTTGCTGCGGTCAAAGCGGGTGTGCGTGGTTTTAGTCAATCTTTGGCAAAGAGCGTCGCACCTGATGTAAGAGTGAATCTCCTTGCGCCGGGATGGATCGAAACGGCATTTGCAGAAGAACTGATGAAAACGACCTATTATCAGGAACGTATCAGTGAAATCCCGTTGAGTCGTTTTGGAAAGCCTGAAGATGTCGCCAATGCTGCACTTTATCTGGCCTCAGATGAAGCTTCCTATATTACTGGTCAGATCATTAACATTAATGGTGGTCTAGTCTAAGCAATAGAGATGCCATGTAATTTTGTGGCGTTAAATCCAACGCCGGACATCATTCTTGTAATCCAGGTATTCCTGACCGAAAATATTTTCAAGAAACGGTTCTTCGTGTTTTATAAAACACTGCTGAATGACGAGGAAGAAGGCAGGAATAACAACATAAGGCGTCAGGCTGCCCAGATAGCTTGCAACACCGATCAGCAATATCACCATGCCAAGATACATTGGGTTCCGTGTATACCGAAAAAAACCATCTTTTACCAGGGCCGTTGAGGCTTCAAAAGGTTTAAGTGCGGTTCCAGCTTTTTTGAAAGAAATTACACCACTTGTGGCCAGGGCAAGACCACAGAACCCTACAAAAATACCTGAATAATTAAAAGGTGATGTGATGATATTTTGCACAGGTATGTACCTGTTGAGAACAAACATAAGTATCAGTGATGTCAGTAGGTAAACAGGTGGAATTATTTTTCTACTGATGTCCATTTTCTGATGAGTATTTTTGTGCCAGTAAAACAAGGATCAAGGCCAATAATGCCGGTGCCGCCTGGATAAACAGAATACTTAGCTTGGCTGTTAGTGCGCCAAAGATTCCGGCGACGATAATGCAACTCAGAAAGAATACCTTGAAGCTTAAATTCTTTTTCAGCAGACCAAATATTAAGCCCGCAGCCAGGAAGCCATTATAGAGCCCCTGGTTCATGGCCAATGTAGCAGAGGCCGCAGCGAACTCCGGTGTTGTTGCGAAGGTTTTATAGCCAATGGGGTGGTTCCATAGAAACATTTCCAGGACCAGGAAATAAATATGCAGAATTGCAACGAGTAAAATCAGGATAGAGCTGCTTGTTTTCATACCTTATTTTCCTGTCTTATTTTTTCTGTGCTCATTATGCATGAGCCCTTTAGTTAGTAATGAACTATTTAGTAATGAAGCTTAATAATGAACCAGGGAATGCACCCGATATTGCGACAGCAGGTCTCTGCCTTTTAATTCATCGAGTTCGACAACAAAGGCGCAGGCACAAACTTCAGCGCCAAGTTTTTCTATCAACTGACAACTGGCAACGGCAGTACCACCAGTGGCTATTAAATCATCAACCAGTAAAACTCTGTCATTGCTATCCAGTGCATCTGTATGGACTTCTAAAGATGCTGAACCATATTCAAGGTCATAAGAAATACTTTGAATGTCATAGGGTAGTTTCCCGGGTTTGCGCAAAGGCACAAAACTGATGCCCATTTCCCATGCGGCGAGGCTGCCAAAGATAAAACCTCTTGCTTCCATGCCAACGATTGCTGTTATTTCTTCGCCCAGAAAAGGATGTATCAACTGGTGGACGGCCAAACGTAACATCATCGGGTCTTTGACCAGTGGCGTGATATCTTTAAATTGTATTCCCGGCTTGGGAAAATCAGGGATGTTGCGAATATGAGCTTTAAGCCGCTCCATGGAATAATCTCCAGTATTGTAAGTTAGCAGTTTTATAAATTGCCAATGTTATAAATTATTTGTCTTCTGAATCGACTTCCTGTTCAGGTTCTTTACGTATGGTGACATCGATATTATCTTCCAGGACTTCCGGGGGTAAGAGTGTGGTGTCTGTCTCAGTGTTATCTTCCGGGGTTTCTGCATCAGCGACATTGTCAGTAGTACTTTCATCGCTTGCTGCTGATTCTTCCAGCTTGTTTTTATCAGCATGGCCAACATTTTTAACCAGGGATGTTAGCTTTTTGATCCAGCCGGTGCCTTCATCTTCTGCCTTCTGTGCCATCTGTGTCAGTGTGATGTAATCCGTTTTACCGGTACCCAGGACTGGTAATCCATCAGTCAGCAATACTTTCTTTGGTAAATACAATTCACCATGCTTGTCTTTTTTGATTTGTTCCTGAAAATGTTTTTTCACGGCATCCTTGTTGTCTGTTATCAGGATGATTTTTTCACCTTTTTTATCATCTGGCAGGCTAACGGCAGCATGATTAAACCCTGGCCAGGTTTTTGTGGCCAGTTCTTCCACCGCAGTGAGTGACACCATTTCTCCGCCTATCTTGGCAAAACGTTTTGCCCTTCCCAGGATATAAAAATACCCATCTTCATCGACCCTGGCGATATCACCGGTGTCGTACCAACCAGGGCCACGATCAGATTCAGGTGCCTGTATTTCACCATCTGTATCTGCAAGTAAATAACCCAACATGACGTTTGGCCCTTTAACAAACAATCTGCCACCTTCTTCAATTCCTTCTACCGGCTGCAGATAATATTCCATTTTTGATACAGGGCGTCCAACAGCACCAGGTTTACTTTCCATGGGCGTGTTTACCGAAATTACGGGACTTGTTTCTGTTACGCCGTAACCCTGGTAAATGCGGATGCCAAATTTATCCATCCAGGTTTTCTGTGTTTCATCGCGCAACTTCTCAGCCCCTGCGACTGCATAACGCAAGGTATGAAAATCATAGGGATGGGCATGACGTGCATAAGCCCTGAAAAATGTATTTGAGCCGAACAGGATGGTTGCTTCCAGTTCGTAGACCAGTTCGGGAATGATACGGTAATGTAAGGGTGTTGGATAAAGAAATACTTTACTGCCACCAAACAGCGGCATCAGGAAGCCGGCATTCAGACCAAAAGTATGAAATAGCGGCAAGCATGAGAAAATTATATCCTGAGGCCTGAAGTCAATATGGCAACTGACCTGGGCATAATTAGAAAGGGCGTTGCTATGTGAAAGCACTACGCCTTTGGGTGAACCTTCCGAGCCAGAGGTAAAAAGGATCACAGCAGGGCTGTCAGGTGAGATATCTTTTGCCAGCCGACGGTAGTGGGCCACTGGATAGAAGCTTCTCATTAATCCTGCCAATTTAGCAAAGATAGAAATGCGAGAACCCATATCCTCCAGATAAACCAGCTGTAAATTTTCTTCGAGTTCGCTTGCCAGATCTTCCAGACTGGCATTTTCAATAAATTTTCTCGAAGTATAAATTTTATTGATTTTACCTGTTTTACAGGATCGGAGGATAATCTGGGTGCCTGCTGTAAAATTTATCATTGCCGGGACACGAGCTGCGTATTGAACCGCAAGGAATGTCACCAGGGTTGCAATTACATTTGGCAACATAATGCCGACATGTTCATCCTCATCCGTCTCTTTGCGCAGGACACTGCCAAGAACCATTGCCTTGGTAATCAGTTGTTTGTATGAAACAGGTTTACGATTGATGTCTTCAACAATTGGTCTGCTTTTCCCGTAACGTTCTGCAGCATTTAACATCGCAGCAAAGATGGTCGTGCGATGATTAAAAGAACTGTAAGTCAGCAAATACATAATGTCCTGCATTATGGTTGCCGCATGTTTTCTACGTTCGTGTCCCTGAATATTGTCATCTATCTCGATAGTTACAGGGGGCAGAATGGTCATTTTGATACGTGGAAACCAGACGATACAGCCCTGTTTTTTCAAATATGAGAATGGGGTAAATTTTGCACCATCTATTGCAATTGGTAATACGGTGGCGCCTGATTTGTCTGCAATCATTCCCGGGCCTTCATATATTTTCATCAGGGAACCGGTGGTCGTGATTCTTCCCTCGGGGAAGATAACGGCTTTTTTATCCTGAGAAAGAAATTTGACCATGGATTTTACTGATAATGGATTTGTCGGATCCATGACGAACAAATCAACAAACTTCTGGCAAAACCTGGAGGTTATTTTTCTGGCGATACGCGTGTTGATGGCAAAAGTCGGTGTCTCTGGTAACCAGGCATAAAGCAATACACCATCAAGCAGTGATGTATGATTTACAACAATCAGGACACGGTCTCCCGCTTCCTGATGGTGTTCCATTCCGCTAACTTCAACGCGATATAAAAGTCTGAGAAGACAGCGGAGAAAGAACTTGAGAAGTTTAATCATAGGCTGCTAACTTACACCATACCCAAATTATTTGGAAATACTGAAAACTGTATTTTCAGATAGTTTGGGCCAGATAGTATGGGCATGACAACCCATGATTGAAAACCTTACGCGCCCTTGGGGGGAGTTCCTGTGTAGATATCCAGTAATTGACCTGGCTTTATATAGCGTTTATTCGTGAGATTGTTCCATTTTTTGATTTGATTAACTGAAACACCGAATTGTTGGGAGATCAACCATAGTGAATCACCTTCCAGAACCTGATAACTAATATGCCCGGGCTTACCAGCGGATGTTTTATTGGCAGCAACATGCACAACCTTTGCGGTCTTGTCAGTTTCTTCTTCAACCCAGATTTCCAGTTTTTTCCCGGGCCGTAATATTGATTTTCTCGAGATGCCATTCCAGGCACAGAGTTGCTTGACGCTGATGCCATAATGTCGGCCAATATCCCATAAATTGTCACCACGTTTGATGGTATAGACATAGCGTTGACCATCACCAATAGATTTAAGACCTTTATAGCGACGAGAGTCGAGGCTCAGGCTGTAATGTTTTAAAGGTTTTTGTGCAGTTGGAATTAATAGGGAATGTCCGGTACGAATTGTATTGCCCTTAAGACGATTGATCTGTTTCAGTGTTGAAACATCAGTTCTATAGTGTGTGGCGATACGACCCAGGGATTCACCTTTTTGTATTTTATGCTGTTGCCAGTTGATGCGATCAGCAGATGACAGTGAAGCAAGTCTGTTCTCAAATGCGGGGGCCCTGGCTACGGGGATTAATAAACGGTGTGGACCAATCGGATCGGTGGCCCATCTATTAAAGCCCGGATTCAATGTATACAGTTCTTCGATTGATAATCCGGAAAGCTCTGCTGCCGTTGCAAGATCAATCTGACTATTAATGTCTACCTGTTCGAAATATTGCTCATTTTTAATCGGTTTGATCGTTATATTGTATTTTTCCGGGTGGGCTACGATTTCAGCGATGGCCAATAAACTTGGAGCGTAACCACGTGTTTCTCTGGGTAATTTTAAGGAGAAGAAATCAATGGGTTTCCCCGCTTTTTTGTTGCGTCTGATGGCCCGACCAACATTTCCTTCGCCAGAATTATAGGCAGCCAGGGCCAACATCCAGTCACCGTTGAAATCCTTGTGGAGTTTCTGTAAGTAATTCAGGGCGGCATCTGTTGCTGCGACAATATCTCTACGTCCGTCATACCACCAGTTTTGCTTCAAGCCATAATGTTTGCCCGTGTTAGGGATAAACTGCCATATCCCCGAGGCGCGGCTGGGAGAATAGGCAAATGGGTTATATGCACTTTCAACAATGGGTAAGAGTGCAAGATCCAGAGGCATATCCCGCTTTTCAAGTTCTTCAACGATATAATAAAGATAGGGTGTAGCGCGATCTGATACTCGATCAATGTAGGCCTGATTTCTGGCGAACCAGGCCAGTTTACTTGCGGTGGTCTTTTCTGAAATATCCCTTGTCAGTCTCAGGTCTGTGCCAATACGTTTCCAGACATCTGTTTCTTTTTGAGCGTGTTGTTCAGCTTCATCAGAGATTGTAGCGCTTGATGATTCTGGATTTTTGCCAATATCTGAGCCAGGAGCTGCGCTATTAATGTCCGCAGAATCATGATGAGCAATACTGGCATCATCACGTGGTGACGTGCTGCTACAGGCACTGAGGAAAAAGACTGGAACAAGTAATAGTACAGCGAGTAATTTTTGCATTGCGCAATGCTAGGGCTGAGGGCCTGATTGGTCAAGCAAAAACAGCCCTGTTAGTGATGTTTTTCATTGTGTTAAGCTCAGTAAAACTGATTGCTTAACAAACATTTGCTATGGGTGATGAAATAACAAACAAGAACAATCTCTCAGTCAGACAAGGGGTACAGGTCTGGTTTGCGGGTGGGCAGGGTGCTTTACTGCTGGAGGAAGAGAAAAAAAAACTAAGCCAGAGGCTGTATGCCTTGTTTGGCTATCATATTCTGCAAGTTGGGAATATTGGTGGCCGTCATTTTCTTGATGGCAGTAAAATCTCTCATAAGTTACTGGCCAGTTTGATACCCGGTGAAGCGTCTGGGCAAAATCCTGGTTTCTGCTGTGACTGTAGCAACCTTCCTGTGGCGCATGACAGTATTGATGTCGTTGTCTTGCCTCATGTGCTGGAATTTGAAGCTAATCCACACCAGGTCTTGAGGGAATCGGAAAGAGTATTGATTGGAGAAGGTCATGTTGTGATACTGGGTTTCAATCCATGGAGCCTTTGGGGATTATGGCGGCTACTTTTGGCCTGGCGTGAGAAACCACCATGGCAGGGTCATTACATTGGGCTAACAAGAATCAAGGATTGGCTGAAATTACTGGATTTTGAAATCACCGAGATCAAGCGCTTTTATTTCAGACCACCACTACGAAGTCTGAAGCTGCTAAAGAAACTTGAATTTATGGATCAATTGGGACCGTATTGTTGGCCATGGTTTGGCGGGGTCTATCTATTGGTTGCCAAGAAACGTGTTGTGCCTTTAACACCGATAAAATTGCAATGGCGAGCCAGAAGGCAAATGATTGCCACCGGAGTTGCTGGAACCACGACGGGGATGACACCTCATGAGCAGACAAGCAAGGATTCGACAAAATGAAAGATCAGGTTGAAATATTTACTGATGGTGCCTGCCGGGGTAATCCTGGCCCGGGAGGATGGGGGGTGCTGTTACGTTTTAAGGACAAGGAAAGAACATTGCATGGTGGTGAATTTGAAACAACAAATAACAGGATGGAATTAATGGCAGCAATTATAGGACTGGAATCACTCAATGAAGCTTGCAATGTTACCCTAACGACTGATTCAAAATATGTCATGCATGGTATTACAGACTGGATTGAGAACTGGAAAAAAAGAGGCTGGAAAACGGCAGCCAAAAAACCTGTCAAGAATGAGGACCTCTGGCGACGCCTGGACCAGGCCCGTAATCAACATGAGATAAACTGGCAGTGGGTAAAAGGCCATAGTGGCCATAGAGAAAATGAACTGGTGGATGCTCTTGCCAATAAAGGGGTGGATGAGTTGTTGTCAGAAAATAACGCAGGAATGTCTTGATCATGCGTCAGATAGTACTTGATACTGAAACAACGGGTCTGGAACCAAAACAGGGCCATCGTATTATCGAGATAGGTTGTGTCGAATTGAATAATCGACGCAAGACCAATAATCATTATCAGCAATATTTGAATCCCGAACGTGAAATTGAAGATGGTGCCTATGATGTGCATGGCATTAGTAATGAATTTCTGGCGGACAAACCGGTTTTTGCCGATGCTGCCCAGGAATTTATCGATTTCATCAGAGACAGCGAACTGATTATTCACAATGCACCATTTGATGTCGGTTTTATTAATGCAGAGCTTAAAAGACTGGGTAGGCAATGGGGCAAGGTTGAAGATCATTGCACGGTTGTAGACACTTTGCTTATGGCCAGGGAAATGCATCCAGGCCAGAAAAACAGTCTCGATGCACTTTGCAAAAGATATGAAATAGATAATTCCCAACGCGAGCTTCATGGTGCCTTACTGGATGCGCAGATTTTGCTGGATGTGTATCTGGTGATGACGGGCGGGCAAACAGATCTTCTATTACATGATGATCAGCCAGGCAATAGTCAAAACTCGGGGGAAGTCAGGAAGCTTGATCCAAATCGTCCTAAATTACGAGTGATTGAACCGACCAGTGAAGAACTGCAAGCTCATTATAAAAAACTTGAAACGGTGGATAAGGAAAGTAACGGGAACTGTCTGTGGAAAAAAATGGAAGAAATATCCTGAATTCCCGCCTTGTGTGAGCTGTGGAATAATCATTCCACAGCTCAAGATACAATCATTTCAATCAGCTTGCGGAGGCTGCATCGATCATCGTTTGTAATTCACCTTTCTGATACAAATCCATAACAATGTCACAACCGCCGACCAATTCACCTTTGACAAATAATTGTGGGAATGTGGGCCAGTTGGAATATTGTGGCAGGCCAGAGCGGACCTCTGGTTCGGCGAGTATATCGATATACGCAAAATCGGCATTACAGGCCTTTAGTGCCTCTGATGTGCGCATGGAGAAGCCACACTGCGGTGCTTCAGGCGAACCTTTCATGAAAATAATGACATCATTTTCTTCAATTACATTTTTGATACGTTCTTGTACATCCATCTTCTTAACAACCTCTTCATAAAAATATATTAATTACTGCAACGCAGTATACATGTTAAATATCCGGTTTTCCTTAGACCAAAGGCTCAAAAGTGGGATTAATTCAACATTCTTTATAAATCCAGATTCTGCTGATTTTTGTCGAATAAGGGGTGAAAGCACCTCGTTCCCAACGTATAATTCGCCTCAGATTACTTTCGCTGTCCACAATCGTTTCAATTTATGGGGAATTTAAATGAATCCACTCAAGTCAGTTAATGGCACAATAATTCTTGGTTTTGTTACTGCCATTGCGATTATGCTCGTGATCGGAGGCAATGGTTTAAATGTATGGTCTCTTGTTGTCTGGTTACATGTCTTTTTTGGCATCATCTGGATCGGCCTGCTTTATTACTTTAATTTCGTCCAGGTGCCTGCAGTAGGTGAGGCACTTGCTGATGAAGGTGGACCTGGTCCCGCTGCCATTAACAAGTATGTCGCGCCACGCGCACTGTGGTGGTTCAGGTGGGGAGCTTTACTCACATGGTTGACCGGAGCATCTGCACTGGAGTCCATGGGCATTGGTTTAAAAGATGCCTTTACCCTGTCTGGCGATGGTCAGATTATTGGTATCGGTGCATGGCTGGGTACCATCATGTTGTTTAATGTCTGGGTCTTGATCTGGCCAAACCAGAAGAAAATACTGGGTATGGTCGAAGCCAGTGCTGATGAAATTGCAAAAAGCAAAATGGTGGCACTGATGGCATCAAGAACCAATACATTCTTATCCATACCCATGATCATGTGTATGGTTGGTCAGGGCCACGGCGGCTTACCTTTCTAGCAGAAAGAGGATTTTTTTAAAAAGCCCGGCCTGACTGGCCGGGTTTGTCGTTTATAGAACAGAGTAAATATTTTGAGTGATCATTTAATGTCGAGTTATCAACCGCTGCCTGTTGCATTTGAACATGGGTCAGGTGTTTGGCTGACTGATCAAGATGGACAGCAATATCTGGATGCCTTAAGTGGTATTGCTGTGTGTGGGCTGGGTCATGCGCATCCTGATGTTACACAGGCCATTGCAGATCAAGCCGGCAAGTTATTGCATACCTCAAACCTTTATCATATTCCCTTGCAGGAAGAACTTGCTGCGCGGCTGACATCGTTAGCAGGAATGGATAAAGTATTTTTCGCAAATTCCGGCGCAGAGGCAAATGAAGCAGCCATCAAGATTGCTCGTTTGTACGGGCATCAAAAGGGCATCGATCATCCAGTGATCATTACCGCCACAGGCAGCTTTCATGGTCGCACCATGGCAACGCTTAGCGCCACAGGAAACCCGAAGATACAGAAAGGTTTTGAACCTCTTGTCGAAAAATTTATACATGTGTCCTATAACGATATAGAAGCAATAAGTAGTGTTATAGACGAAAATGTTGTTGCGGTGATGTTGGAACCAATACAGGGTGAGGCAGGGATTGTTATTCCCGATGAAGGCTATCTTAAAAGTGTTCGGGAGATTTGCGATCAAAATAATTGCTTGTTGATCCTGGATGAGATTCAAACAGGTATGTGCCGGACCGGCGAGTGGTTTGCCTTTCAACATGAAAATATCACACCTGATGTGATGACTTTGGCCAAGGCCCTGGGAAATGGTATGCCGATTGGTGCATGTCTTGCCAAAGGTGTGGCGGCCGAGTTGATTCAACCAGGCAGTCATGGTTCGACCTTTGGTGGTAATCCTCTGGCATCACGCGCGGGTTTGGCAGTGATCGATGTTTTATCCAGACAAAAATTACACGAGAATGCAGCGAAATTAGGTGCAGAAATGTTGCTATCTCTTAAAAATGGGTTAAGCGAAATTAAAGGCGTAGTATCGATTCGAGGCAAAGGATTGATGTTAGGAATCGAATTGGATAAAGACTGCGCTCAATTGGTCAATATGGCACTGGAAGAGCACATTTTGATTAACGTTACATCGGGTAATGTCATTCGCTTGTTACCACCATTGATTATTGATGTGGAAATTGCGCAACAGATCGTTGAAAAGGTCATTCGTATCGTCAAGGCTTTTCTAAAGCAGGAGTAGCATATGGGTCTACGACATTTTCTTACCCTGGCAGATTTGAGTAGCAGTGAATTACATGCCTTGATCAAAAGAGGCATTGAAATCAAGTCCGGCTTGCAAAAAGGCGAGCTGTATCAGCCACTGCAAGGCAAAGTACTGGCGATGATATTTGAGAAATCATCAACACGTACGCGCGTGTCATTTGAAGCAGGTATGGCGCAGTTTGGTGGGCATGCGATTTTCATGTCTCCAGAGGGAACGCAACTCGGACGTGGCGAGCCTATTGAAGATACTGCTCGTGTGCTGTCGAACATGGTCGATGCCATTATGATTCGTACCTTTGAACAGGAAAAAATTGAATGCCTGGCCAAATATGCATCTGTACCGATCATTAATGGTTTATCAGACACCTATCATCCCTGCCAATTGCTGGCCGACATGCAAACCTATTATGAACACAGAGGTTCAATCGAAGGTAAAGTGGTTGTCTGGTTGGGAGATGGTAATAATATGTGTCACTCATACATCAACGCTGCTCGCTTGTATGGTTTTAATTTGCGATATGTCTGTCCCCAGGGTTATTTGCCTGATGAAGATATTGTCAACTCCGCATCTGCTCATGTTGAATATTTTTCTGACGCCAGGGCCGCAGTCAAGGATGCAGATTTAGTTGTGACAGATGTCTGGGCGAGTATGGGGCAGGAAGAGGAGGCTGATGAACGTGCCAAAATTTTTGCTCCCTACCAGGTGAATGCCGAATTGATGGCCGTAGCTAATGATGATGCATTGTTTATGCATTGTTTGCCCGCACACAGGGGGGAAGAAGTTACTGCTGATGTTATTGATGGTAAACAAAGCGTGGTTTGGGATGAGGCAGGAAATCGATTGCATGCACAAAAAGCATTACTGGAATTTTTACTCACAAAGTGAATTTTTATTCATAAAGTAATTACTGACCATGCACTATTTATTAAGTAATGATGACGGTTATCAGGCAACAGGAATAAAACTTCTTGCAGAAGCCCTTGAAAAATCTGGTGAGGTCACTGTTGTTGCGCCAGAACGCGATCGAAGTGGTGCCAGTAATTCGCTAACTCTTGATGCCCCTATCTATATGCATACGGCTGATAATGGCTTTATCTATGTTAATGGGACGCCTACTGACTGTGTCCATTTAGCCATTACAGGTTTACTTGAAGAGGAACCTGATATGGTGTTGAGTGGAATTAATGCCGGCGCAAATCTTGGTGATGATGTCCTGTATTCAGGAACAGTAGCGGCTGCCATGGAGGCAAGATTTCTGGGTTGTCCTGCGATTGCTATATCCCTGGCAAGTAAAGCAGGAGTAAATGAGGAAGGCATTCATTTCGATACCGCTGTCAGGGTAGTATTGGAATTGATCGAATCATTGCCAAGCTTATCTCTTGAATCCGAATTATTGCTCAATGTGAATGTGCCAGATATGCCCTATGAGGATATTGGTGGATTTGAAGTGACGCGTTTTGGCAGCAGACACAAATCTGAACCGGCAATCAAAGCAGAAGATCCCAGGGGACGGCCTATGTTTTGGGTCGGTCCAGTTGGTCCGGAACAGGATGCAGGACCAGGCACAGATTTTTATGCAATTAATAATAACAATGTGTCAATTACACCAATGCAGGTTGATTTAACCAAATATAGCGTCATTGAAGACGTTACCCAGTGGGTAGGCCAAAAACTGAATAAAAAACCAGGAAATGTGAGATGAATGTCGATCTGCAAGGTATAGGCATGACCTCTCAAAGAACACGCTCCAGACTCATCACCAAACTCAGAGAGATGGGGATAGTCTCTGAAGATGTGTTGTCTGTGATTATGAACACACCAAGACACATATTTGTAGATGAGGCACTGGCCAGCAGGGCTTATGAAAATACTGCATTACCCATAGGCTATAACCAGACAATTTCTCAACCCTATATTGTGGCAAGAATGGTTGAGGTACTTTTGGCCGCCGGCAACATGAAAAATGTTCTGGAAGTAGGCACAGGTTGCGGATATCAGACAGCTATCCTGGCACAGTTAGTTGATCATGTTTACAGTATCGAACGTATAGATGCCTTGTTAAGGAAGGCACGCCAAAAATTACGTTTACTTAAATGCAACAATGTCCGGGTAAAATGTGGTGATGGTAATGTGGGCTGGTCTCAATACGCACCATTCGATGGCATTATCGTTTCTGCGGCGCCGATCGGAGTGCCTGAAACTTTACTGGAACAATTAGCCATGAATGGTCGCCTGGTAATCCCTGTGGGCTCGGCTGGTCGGCAGCAATTACTATTGATCACTCGAACAGAAACCGGTTTTGAAGAACAACAGCTCGATATGGTGAGTTTTGTACCCATGTTGGAGGGTATTGTTGGTTGAGGAAGCCCCGGGCCAAAAATGATCCAGGTCCAATATGATCCTGAGCAATGTGATCATGGGCCAAATTGATCTAGAGACAATGTACGATGAAGAGTAAAAAACAACGGTTTCTTGTCTTGTTGTTCATGTGCTTGTTTATTAGCTTGTTAAATTCCTCATGTAGCAGCCAAAGTCCAGCTCCTGTATCCAGCCGTAGTAGTGAGCAGGAAAAAAAATCCAGACCCCCCGTCAAAAAAATAGCTGCCAAATCCCCATCTGCAGCTGTAAAAATACCGTCTCATCATAAAGTACTTAGTGGCGACACACTGTATTCCATTTCATGGAATTTCAATCTTGATTACAAAGAAGTTTCCAGATGGAACAATATCAGGGCTCCCTATGTCATTTACCCCGGACAATCGATTCGTTTGACTGCTCCCCCCGTAAAAAAAGCTGTAGTTAAAAAAACAGTTCCAGGGAACACAAAACCTGTTGAAAAAAAACCTGTAAAAAAACAGGCTGAAGTTGCCAAAAAGGTGAGCAAAAAAGATGAATCGGTTAAATACGCCAGGAATATAAACTGGCAGTGGCCAACAAAAGGGAAGTTGATTAAATCAAACTCACCCATTTCAAAAAAAGGTCTGGATATAGCGGGTAAAAAAGGACAGCTTATAAAAGCATCAGGAGCAGGAGTTGTTGTCTATAGTGGCAGTGGACTTCTGGGTTATGGAAGGCTTATCATCATAAAACACAATGAAACTTACCTGAGTGCTTATGCACATAACAGCGTACTCATGGTGAAGGAAGGGGATAGTGTTTCAGGCGGACAGAAAATTGCAAAAATGGGACAGGACAGTAATGGCCAGGCATTACTTCATTTTGAAATTAGAAAAAATGGAAACCCGGTCGCGCCTGCCAAATACCTGCCCAAATCCCAAACTTGATTGTTTCGGTTAAAACGCCATGACAATCCAGAATGGTCCAAAAAAAGAAGATCTGGAGACAGAGGTCGTTGAGGACTCGGCAGAGGAAGATGTCATGGTTGAAGAACCTGACGTCAAATCGACCGAAGAAAAGGCCAAGGATACCGAAAGCTTCACTCCAGGTGTTATCCCACAAAAAGATCTTGATGCAACACGGATGTATTTAAACGAAATAGGTTTTTCGCCATTATTAACCGCCGAGGAAGAAGTTTATTACGGAAGAAAGGCGCAGGCAGGTGATGATGAAGCCCGTAAGCGTATGATTGAAAGTAATCTGAGGCTGGTGGTCAAGATTGCCCGGCGTTATATGAACCGCGGTCTGGCATTACTGGATTTAATAGAAGAAGGAAATCTTGGTCTAATCCGCGGTGTTGAGAAATTTGATCCTGAACGAGGCTTTCGTTTTTCTACCTATGCCACATGGTGGATTAGACAAACCATTGAAAGAGCATTAATGAACCAGACTCGCACCGTGCGCCTGCCGATTCATGTTGTAAAAGAGATCAATATTTACCTGCGTGCTGCACGTAAGTTATCCCAGACCCTTGATAGGGAACCTACCCCGGAAGATGTAGCCAAATTGCTGGATAAACCTATTAATGACGTTAAAAGAATGCTGGGCATGAATGAGCGCATTACTTCGGTTGATAGCCCCACCAGTAAGGGCTCCGGGACGTCACTACTGGACATCATCCCGGATGAACACAATACTGATCCTTCTTTATTACTACAAAACAGTGATGTACAGGCTCATATTGATACCTGGTTGTCGCAATTAACGGAGAAACAGTGTGCCGTTGTAGAACGTCGTTTTGGTTTGCACGGATTTGAAGTCTCTACACTGGAAGAAATTGGCAATGAAATTGGTGTCACCCGCGAGCGGGTAAGGCAGATCCAAATCGAAGCGATTAAACGTTTGAGAAAGATACTGGAGAAGGAAGGATTCTCACTGGATACTTTGTATATGGAAAGTTAGTCGAATATTTACTCGATCATGAGTAAAGCTGCTGCAACGTTTCTGCCCTCCTGTAGCAGAATGTTATAACTACGGCATGCAGCTCCGGTATCCATAACTTCAATCCCTATATTCAGTTTAGTAGCACTTAAAAGAAGATCGGCATCAGGAAAGTGTTGTTTGCAACCTGTACCCAACAGAATTAATTCAGGTTTCATATCAATAATTTGATCCAGATGATGCGTTGCAATATCTGTAAATGTTTGTGGTTGCCAATTGTTAATGACAATTGAAGGTGTAATGATCAAACTTGAGATGTAACGTTCATCACCGATAACAACTGAACCCTGTTCATATGAATTGATACGATAAGGGTGGGTCAATGAGCTATCTAGTTCGATTTTCATGAAAGGTTTATAATTCGCAAATTAATTTTTTAATACGATATATAAGAAGTATATACAGGGGAGAATATAAAGTAATGAGATTAATCTTACTTGGCCCGCCAGGTGCTGGTAAAGGTACGCAGGCGAAAATGATCTGTGAAAAATACGGGATACCACAGATTTCAACAGGGGATATGTTAAGAGCTGCAGTCAGTGCCGGAACACCTCTTGGAATTGAGGCAAAAAAAGTAATGGATGCAGGAGAGTTAGTCTCAGATGATCTTATTTTACAGTTAGTTAAGGATCGTATCTCTGAGAATGATTGTACTTCAGGTTACTTACTCGATGGTTTTCCAAGAACCATTGCGCAGGCAGAAGGAATGAAAAAACTGGGGATTACTGTCGATTTTGTCGTGGAATTACAGGTTGATGATGAAGAAATAATTGAACGAATGGGTGGAAGACGCATTCATCCTGCATCAGGCCGTGTTTATCATGTGAAATTTAATCCACCAAAGACAGAAAACCAGGATGATGAAACAGGTGAAGCATTAATTCAACGTGAAGACGATGCAGAAGAAACGGTGCGTAAACGTCTTGATGTTTATCATAAACAAACAGCACCTTTGATAGATTATTACTCAAAAAATAAAGATGAAAGATCAGAAACAGATCCGGTTTATGTTAGAACCAATGGATCTGGTGAATTAAAAGTTATAAGTGAGACTATTTTTGGTTTATTGCAGTAAAGAATAAAAAGATTTACTTATTATCATTAATTACTAAAAAAAATTAATTACAAAAAAAATGTTAAAAACGTAGAAATTATTTAAAACATAACTATAATGATGACGTGTTTTTGTTTGTTTTGTATTGTGTAGTTTTGTATGAGTTCTGTTTAATCAATTAAAGATTCTAGGGGAGTCTAAAATTATGGCAACAAGAAAGAAAACGAAAAAACGTGCAGCAAAGAAGAAGACAAGAGTAGCAAAGAAGAAAGCGAAGAAGAAAGTAGCAAAGAAAAAGGCCAAAAGGAAAGTAGCCAAGAAAAAAGCCAAGAAAAAGGCAAGTAAGAAGAGAGCCAAGAAAAAGGCTAAAAAGAAGGCTAAAAGGAAAGTAGCCAAAAAGAGAACCAAGAAAAAGGCTAAGAAGAAAGCCAAGAAGAAGGCCAAAAGGAAAGTAGCCAAAAAGAAGGCTAAGAAGAAAGCCAAGAAAAAGGCTAAAAGGAAAGTAGCCAAGAAAAGAAGAAGATAGTAAATCGTTTTAGCGCTGAGATAGGCTAAAAAGGAGCAGCGACGCAAAATAGCCGTCTTGTCTTATGGCTAGCTTGTAAGTCCAGGCTTCAAGAAGAAGCTCCTCTGGAATATAAAGGCCCCTGAAAAGGGGCCTTTTCTTTTGTTTCCCTTTAATTTTCTATTTCATAATTTTTTATTTACGGGAATAATTTCACGTTTTATCCAGCAATAAGATGAAATTTCATTCCCCATTAAGTAGTATTTTCTAGATGACACGCAAAAAAAAGCGGACGCAGACAAAAAAGAAAACCTCCAGGAAACCCAAAGCAGGGAAATCCGGTACTGGTAGAACCTCGTCATCCTACAAGTATTTAATTCTGCAATTATTTGTTATTTCATTGCTTTGTGGCAGTGCCTATGTCGTCTGGTTAAATCACCGGGTGACATCAGAATTCGAGGGCAAACGCTGGTCTCTGCCTGCCAGGGTTTATGCGAGGCCACTTGAGCTATATATTGGCGCTACTATTACTAAAAATGAATTGAGTAAGGTATTTAATTCATTAGCTTACCAACATGTGGCATCTCTTCATGGCCCTGGTCAATACCATAAGCAGGCAAATTCAATTCGATTTATTAGCCGTAATTTCGATTTCTGGGATAGACGGGAACAGTCAAAAAGAATTCAAATCGAGTTTTCAGCGGGAAAAATTCAAAGTATCACGGACGAAACTAATGCAAAACAGTTAGTCGTATTTCGTCTCGAACCCCAATTGATAGGAAAAATATATCCTGAACACAATGAAGACAGGGTCCTGGTTCCTTATGATGAAGTTCCTGTCTTTCTGGTAGAAGCTTTGGTTGCTGTTGAGGATCGACATTTTTACCGTCATTTTGGTATCGATCTAAAGGGCATCTTGCGGGCCATGATCAGTAACATCACATCCGGGGGGCTACGCCAGGGAGGCAGTACACTTACACAACAGCTGGTAAAGAACTATTTTTTGACAAGAGAAAGAACCTTTAGACGAAAAATCAATGAAGTAATTATGGCTGTACTGCTGGAACGACACTATTCCAAGGCAGAGATAATGTCGGCATATATCAATGAAATTTATCTGGGACAGCATGGCGCCAGGGGTGTGCACGGATTTGGTACTGCCGCTGAATTCTATTTTTCCAGGCCTTTAAATGAACTGAAGAATGATGAAATTGCCTTGCTGGTTGCCCTGGTGAGAGGTGCTTCTTACTACAATCCCAGGAAGCATGCAGACAGGGCATTAAAAAGACGAAATTTGATCCTGAATTTGATGCAACAACAGGGTTATTTATCCACTGCTGAAGCAAACAAGGAAATTGCCAGGCCATTAAATATCAGTAAAAAACCCTTATGGAGCAGTGCCAAATATCCTGCATTTCTTGATCTGGTACGCAGGCAGTTGCAAAAAAACTATCAGACAGAAGATTTAAGAAATGAAGGCCTGCGTATTTTTACAACCTTGAATACCCGATATCAGGACATTGTTGAACAGTCAGTACAGAAGCGTCTTGTAAGTCTTGAAAAACAGAAACAATTATCCGCAGGGACTTTACAGGCCGCCGCTGTGATCACCAGTGTTGAAACAGGAGAAGTGCTTGTTCTTGTCGGGGGTAGAAATAAAAACTCCAATGATTTTAATCGGGCGTTAGACGCAATTCGGCCTATTGGTTCCCTGGTTAAGCCTGCGGTATATCTGACCGCGCTGATGCAAGCTGATAAATATAATAGTCTGACCTTGATAGAAGATAAGCCTGTCAGCCTGAAACAATATGATGGTTCAGTCTGGGAACCTGAAAATTATGACAAAAAAACACATGGCAACGTCGCTTTACATACTGCTTTGTCCAAATCATATAATCTGGCAACGGTTAATCTGGGACTGAAGCTAGGGCTGAATAAAGTTGTTAAAACGCTACATGCCCTGGGAATAGAAGCTGAGATACCGGAATATCCATCATTGTTACTGGGATCTCTGAATCTATCACCATTACAAGTCACGCAAATGTATCAAACATTGGCCAGTGGCGGTTTCCAGGTACCATTACGGACCATCAAAGAAGTACTCGACAAAGATGGCAAGCCTTTACAGAGATATGGGCTAGAGATAAAACAGACAGTGGAGTCAAAATCAGTCTTTATGACACGTCATCTTCTCTCTGAGGTGGCAAGCTCGGGTACGGCGAGATCTATTGCAGCACGATTGCCCGGTTTGTTACCACTTGCCGGGAAAACCGGAACAACAAATGAATTAAGAGACAGTTGGTTTGCAGGTTTTGGCGATGATGTGCTTGGTGTGATATGGCTTGGTCGTGATGACAATCAATCTTCACGCTTAACAGGTGCTAGTGGTGCTCTACAGCTATGGATAGACATAATGCAGGGCTTGAAACCACGGCCTTTGTCATTTATCACACCTGAAGGTGTCGAATGGGCCAAAATCTTACATGATAAACGTGTTCAGGATGATTGTTTGGAAGCAGTTGCCTATCCTTTTGTGCAAGCTTATTTACCTGAAATATCAGGAACATGTCAAAATGACGTTATTCAAAATTTTATCCAGGAAAAGAACATTCAAGATATCAAAGTAGAAAGAAAAGATGAAAAAAAAGAATCTAATATACGTAAGCATTTTA
>JAIVVP010000004.1:0-21432 GCA_049189775.1 Gemmatimonadota bacterium
CATATGCTGTCAGGCAAAATAGAGGGGGTGGAATTTATTTGTGCCAATACAGATGCGCAGGCACTGAATAATTCTGCTGCCAAGACTTCATTGCAACTGGGAAGGAATATTACCAAAGGCCTGGGTGCCGGAGCCGATCCGGAAATTGGTCGCCAGGCGGCACTTGAAGACAGAGATCGTGTTATGGATCTTCTGGAAGGTGCAGATATGGTTTTCATCACTGCTGGAATGGGTGGAGGCACCGGGACCGGAGCAGCACCTATTGTTGCGCAGGTGGCAAAAGAGATGGGGATTCTGACTGTCGCAGTTGTGACACGACCATTTGCATTCGAAGGTAAAAGGCGAGCAAAAATTGCCGATGATGGTATTGAGGAACTTGGGCAATTTGTGGATTCTCTGATTACGATTCCTAATGAAAAATTATTGGCTGTCCTGGGTCGTGACATCAGTCTGTTGAATGCATTTGGTGCTGCCAATGATGTTCTGCTAGGTGCGGTACAGGGGATTGCAGAACTGATTACCTGTCCAGGTTTGATTAATGTCGATTTTGCTGATGTTAAAACAGTGATGTCTGAAATGGGCATGGCGATGATGGGTTCGGGTAAGGCGCAGGGTGAAGATCGTGCAGCTACTGCTGCCGAAACTGCAGTCTCCAGTCCCTTGCTCGAAGACGTCAATCTCTCTGGCGCCAGGGGCATTCTGGTGAACATCACTGCGGGTATGGATATGACTATTGGTGAGTTTGATGAGGTGGGCAACACAGTCAAACAATTTGCTTCTGATAACGCGACTGTTGTCGTTGGCACTGTCATTGACCCTGATATGAGTGGTGAAATGAGAGTCACGATTGTCGCAACTGGATTGGGTCATATCGCCAGAGATGAAGCGACAAGGGTTCATTTGGTAGATAAAGTTGCGGTGGGTGATTATAAAGAGTTTGATCGTCCAACGGTGATGCGCAACAAAAGTCAGGAAACAGACCCGAAGAATGTCGAAAATGACTCGGAATATCTGGATATACCTGCCTTTTTGAGGCGTCAGGCAGATTGATAAACCCTATGGTTGCCTGATACTATACGTAGCTAGCCTGTTCCTGGTATTTAAAAGGCAGTAAGTTATGCTCGGAGATGAGTAAAATTTGGGGAATTCAGGGGCAGAATTATAAAAAAGGCTAATATAATCAATGATTAAGCAAAGAACGCTTAAAAATGTCATCCGTGCCACCGGTGTCGGTCTGCACACGGGCAAGAAAATATTTCTGACACTACGACCTGCGCCAGCAAATGCCGGGATCATTTTTCGTCGAGTAGATCTTGATGATCCTGTCGAAATTGAAGCAAAACCGGATAATGTTGGTGATACGATGTTGTCCACATCATTGATTAAAGGCGATGTCAAAATTTCAACCGTCGAACACCTTTTATCCGCACTGGCTGGTTTCGGCATAGATAATGCCTATGTTGATCTTAGTTCTGATGAAGTACCAATCATGGATGGTAGCGCCGGACCCTTTGTGTTCCTGATTCAGTCGGCTGGTGTTGAAGAACAAAATGCAGCAAAGTATTTTATGCGGATCAAGGAAAAAGTCAGGGTTGAGGATGGTGACAAGTGGGCCATGTTTGAACCGTTCGAAGGCTTTAAAGTTGGTTTCACCATAGAGTTTGATCATCCAATGTTCCATGAAGATAATTGTAAGGCCGAGATTGATTTTTCAACTACTTCCTATGTAAAGGAAGTGAGTCGTGCCAGAACATTTGGATTTATGCGGGAAGTTGAGTTATTACGAGAAAATAACCTGGCATTAGGTGGTAGCCTGGACAATGCAATTGTTGTTGATGATTACAGAATTTTGAATGAAGATGGCTTGCGTTATGAAGACGAGTGTGTGAAGCACAAGATACTTGATGCAATCGGTGATTTATATCTACTGGGGCATAGCCTCATAGGTTCATTTACCGGGTTTAAATCCGGACATGCATTAAATAACAGATTGTTGAGAGAATTATTAGCCAGGGAATCAGCATGGGAACTGGTAAGTTTTGAAGATGAGGTAGATTTGCCCATCTCATTTATGCAGCCTATTGCTGCAACATAAATAATAAGATTTTTAATTTACCTGGCATTTTTGCTAATTTTAAGAATAGATTCCCGGAGTGCAGGGTCTTGAATGGAAGTTGCAACACTTTCAATGAATTCTGCGGATTTTTTTGAAAGGGATGCCTTTCTGGTTGGTCTGGTGCCGGGAGGTGTTGAATGAGCAGTATTATTTTGGTTTGGAGAAACCCTGATACGGACAGATATTAACTTGCTTAGCCCGCATTCGTGCCTGGCATAATCAAGAATATCGGGAATACGGTTTCGTAATTTAGAAGCCCAGGCAGACGTGTCAGCATTGACAATCAGGGTATCAGCAGAGTAGTTGGCGACAGTACAGTGGCTACCTAGAGAAGGATCAAAATAATTGTGCAGCTTTTCATTAAGCGTACAAATATCCTTGGCGTGAGTATAGAGCTTGTTCAGTTGCTTATTGGAACTGATAAGCTGGTTAAATTGACGGGTTTTCAGGTTTCGGGTTTTGGGATTTTGAATTTTTGGATTTTTTGAGCCAGACATAGGTTTGATAATAGAGAAATATAATATTAAATGGAACTCATATTAGTATCGAATAATCGAAACAGGACATTCAGACTGCCTATAGGTCTGTTGGGGACTCTGTTTGTTGGACTGTTGTTTCTGACATTGGTCGTTGGGACTTTCCATATTGGAAGTGAAATCGCCACCAGTCAGGCAGAGGTATCGTATTCAGAACTGGATGACCAAAGGGAAAATTACTGGAAGTCTGAGATGGAAAAGCAACAAGTCGATATTGATACTGCGAAGAACAATGCGGTGAAAAATCTCGATGCCTTATCTGCACGCTTGAGCACCTTGCAGGCCCACTTGCTCAGGCTCGATGCATTAGGTTCACGTCTTATCGATATTGCCAATATGTCGGATACGGAATTTAACATGTTGGAACTACCGGGACTGGGTGGTCCTCAGATGGTGTCAGAGCAGAATTCTCTGGGCGTAATAGATTTTGTTGAAGAATTACAAGCTGTCAGTAAAAAGATTGAAGATAGAAGTGAGAAGTTCGCGGCGATGGAGTCCATGTTGTTAAATAGCAATGTTCAGGCGCAAATTCTGCCAGAGGGAAGTCCTGTTACCGGTGGTTGGACATCATCATTATTTGGCTGGCGGACTGACCCAATATCAGGCAAAAAAGATTTTCATGAGGGAATAGACCTCGCAGGAAGATCCGGCTCAAATGTGTCATCTGTTGCTGCCGGGATCGTTACCTGGTCAGGCAGGCACTCCGGTTATGGCAACATGATTGAGATTAGCCATGGCAATGGATATGTCACCCGTTATGCCCATAATAAAAAGAATCTGGTTGTTGTTGGTGACAAGGTGGAGAAAGGACAAAATATTGCAGTGATGGGTTCATCAGGACGTTCAACAGGGCCACATGTACACTTTGAAGTTGTACATAATGGCAGGCATGTCAATCCTAGAAAGTTTGTTTCAATAAATTAACATATCATCCTGGTCGTTCATAATGTCTAACACGTTAGGCAACTGAAGCGGCTATTCGCAGGGCTTAAAAAAATATCACAATGGTTACTGGTTTATTTAGAAAAATATTTGGAAGTCGCAACGAGCGTGTTCTTAAATTATTAGGCAAAGTTGTAGATAAAATTAATGGATTGGAGGAGCAATTTATTGCTCTACAGGATCATGAGTTCCCCCTGAAAACTGCAGAATTTCGTGATCGAATCACACAGGGAGAAAAGCTTGATGATCTGTTGCCTGAGGCCTTTGCCCTGGTCAGGGAAGCAAGCAAGAGAACACTCGGGATGCGGCATTTTGACATGCAACTGGTTGGTGGCATGGTCTTGCATGAAGGGAAAATCTCCGAGATGCGAACTGGTGAAGGTAAGACCCTGGTTGCAACATTACCTGTGTACCTTAATGCCCTGGGCGGTAAGGGTGTTCATTTGATCACTGTCAACGATTACCTGGCAAAGCGTGATTCTGAGTGGATGAATCATATCTACGAATTTCTTGGCCTGAGAACAGGTGTTATTTACACGGGTATTAGCCAGGAAGATCGCAGTGATGCCTATGCTGCTGATATCACCTATGGCACCAACAACGAGTTCGGCTTCGATTATTTGAGAGATAATCTGGCATTTAACAGGGAAGGTCGTGTTCAGAGAGAATTAAATTATGCGGTCGTCGATGAAGTAGATTCTATCTTGATTGATGAGGCAAGAACTCCTTTGGTCATATCCGGGGCAGTTGATGACAGATCGGATTTGTATGTCAGTATCAACAAGGTAATCCCCAGATTAAAAAAACAGGAAGAAGAAGAAGGTCCAGGCCATTTCAGTGTTGACGAAAAATCGAGACAGGCTTATCTAACAGAAGAAGGGAATGAGTATCTAGAGACATTGCTGAGAGATGAAAAGATCATTGGTTCGGAGCAGAGCTTGTATGATCCCGTTAATATCAGCGTACTGCACCACCTGAATGCTGCAATGAGGGCGCATGCCCTGTTTCAGAAAGATGTTGACTATATCGTCAAGGACAATGAGATCGTTATCGTTGATGAATTCACCGGCAGGACAATGTCAGGACGACGTTGGTCAGATGGATTACATCAGGCAATAGAGGCCAAGGAAGGTGTGCCGATTCAAAATGAAAATCAGACACTGGCATCAATTACCTATCAGAATTATTTCAGGTTGTACAAAAAACTGTCAGGAATGACAGGTACTGCAGATACTGAAGCATTTGAATTTCAGGACATATATGGACTGGAAGTGGTTGTCATCCCTACCCATATGCCAATGGTTCGTGATGATGCAAGTGATGCTGTATTTCTCAAGGCCAAACAGAAATTTGATGCGATTATCAGTGATATCAAAGATTGCAAGGACAGTGGTCAGCCCGTGCTTGTGGGTACGGCTTCAATTGAAGTATCTGAATACCTGTCTGGTTTACTGAAAAAAGAAAAGGTAGAGCATCAGGTACTTAATGCCAAACAACATGAGAGAGAAGCAGAGATCATTGAACAAGCGGGGATGCCTGGCGTTGTTACTATTGCTACCAATATGGCCGGTCGTGGAACAGATATCGTGCTTGGAGGTAACCTTGAAGCTGAACTCAAAAAAATAGATGAAGGGAATGAATCCGAAATAAAGAAAGTAAAAGAAGCCTGGGAAAAAAGACACCAGGCAGTGATTACCAGTGGTGGTTTACATATTATCGGGACAGAGCGGCATGAATCAAGGCGCATTGATAACCAGTTGCGAGGTCGTTCTGGTCGCCAGGGTGACGCAGGTTCCAGTCGGTTTTATCTTTCACTGGAAGATAATCTGATGCGTATATTTGCTTCTGACAGGGTCTCATCCCTGATGCAAAAACTTGGCATGGAGGATGGTGAGGCAATAGAGTCAGGATTGGTTAGTCGAGCAATTGAAAATGCGCAAAAAAAAGTTGAAGCACATAATTTTGATATAAGAAAACATCTGCTTGAATATGATGATGTTGCGAATGATCAGAGGAAAGTGATCTATGAGCAGAGGAACGATCTGCTGATGGATGATGATGTGCAGGAAAATATTGAAGCGATGCGTGAAGATGTGGTGAGTGACATAATCGATACTTATATACCACCAGGCAGTGTAGATGAATTATGGGATGTTAGTGGCCTGACTGAAGCGTTGGAACATGACCTTGGTCTGAATATGGATATTGCAGCCTGGCTTGAAAGTGATTCGTCTCTGCATGAGGAAACACTTAGAGAAAAAATACTGGATAGTGTGAAGAGTGCAGCACAAGAGAAGGAAAAGCTTGTGAGTTCCGAGATTATGAGGCGAGTTGAGAAACAGGTGATGCTGGATATTGTCGATAGACAATGGAAGGATCATCTGGTTGCGATGGATCATTTACGGCAGGGTATTAACTTACGTAGTTATGCCGCGAAAAATCCAAAGCAGGAATACAAGCGCGAAGCCTTCGATATGTTTGTTGCTATGCTCGAAAATATAAAACATGATGTTATTTCGTTCCTTTCAATGGTTCAGGTCAGGGCGGAAGAAGATGTTGCGGCAGCCGAGCAGCAACAGCAGCAACCTCAGGACATGCAGTTTAATCATGCCCCTTCACCTGATGCACTCGGAAACCAGGCAGCAGACCTGCCAGAAAACAGGGAACTGAAGCCCTTTGTTCGAGGACAAAAAAAGATTGGACGTAATCAACCTTGTCCTTGTGGTTCAGGAAAAAAATACAAGCAGTGTCATGGTAAGTTGAAGTAACCAGAGGTTCCTTAAATACTGGATTGCCCTATGGCTGTAGGCTTAAATAAAATTTCTGGACTCCTGCCTGTCAAGGGTGTGCAAGTCGCTGCCTGTTCGGCAGATATTTACAAGACAAATAGAAAAGACCTGGCGCTAATCTCATTTAGCAGTAACTCAAATTGTGCAGCTGTTTTCACGCAGAATGCTTTCTGCGCTGCACCCGTTGTTATTGCCAAAGACCATATACAAAAGGGTAAGTCTGCTTATTGTTTAATCAACTCTGGCAATGCCAATGCAGGCCTGGGAGAACAAGGGATTGCTGCTGCTATGGATGTATGTCAGCACCTGGCAAATCAAACAGATAGCAG
This sequence comes from Gemmatimonadota bacterium, assembly GCA_049189775.1. Classification (GTDB taxonomy): domain Bacteria; phylum Pseudomonadota; class Gammaproteobacteria; order Eutrophobiales; family Eutrophobiaceae; genus SMWN01. Next base: position 6,713 of record JAIVVP010000004.1, read on the forward strand.
TGTTGAAAGTATTTTGCCATTTTCTACAGGTGTGATTGCAGAGCCATTGCCTGTTGCAAAAATAAAAATTGCTATACCTGCTTTAGTGGAGAATCTTCAAGCCGATGCGTGGCTGGATGTTGCTGATGCAATTATTACCACGGATACTGTCGCAAAAGGCATCTCAAAAAGAATCAAGCTTACAGATGGTGAAATAACAATCACAGGAATTGCTAAAGGTTCAGGCATGATACGACCTGATATGGCAACTATGCTTGCATTTATAGCTACGGATGCTGATATCAGTGAGAAACTTGTTCAGAGTGTACTGGCTGAGGCAGTAGCAGATTCGTTTAACTGTATTAATGTGGATGGTGATACTTCAACGAATGATGCCTGTTTTCTGGTCGCTACGGGGGAAAGTGACGTTGCTGAAATCAGCTCATTTGATGAAGGCACAGGATTACTATTCAAGAATGCACTTATGGAAATATGTGTTTATCTTGCACAGGCCATCGTTAGAGATGGTGAGGGCGCCAGCAAATTTATTACAATATCTGTTTTAGATGGGGCATCCGGGGAAGAATGCAGGGAGGTCGCATTGACAGTGGCTAATTCTCCCCTGGTTAAGACAGCTTTTTTTGCCTCGGATCCAAACTGGGGAAGAATTCTTGCCGCTATCGGAAGAACCACACTTCCCGATTTAGACATTGAAGGAATCTCTATCTCACTCAATGATGTAAAAATCGTAGAGTCAGGGAAAAGAGCAGAGAACTATACCGAAGCAGAAGGACAACGTGTCATGCAGCAGGAAGAGATAACAATCTCTATTTCTTTAGGCAGGGGAAATGCCAGCACTGTTATCTGGACCTGTGATCTTTCGCATGAGTATGTCCGTATTAATTCCGAATATCGTTCCTAATATTCTTTATGAACCCTGATGTCTTGCATGTTGCAGTAGGCGTTATCAGAAACAAAAAAAACCAGGTGTTGCTGTCACGAAGGCCATCTAATGTTCATCAGGCTGATATGTGGGAGTTTCCCGGAGGTAAACTGGAACCAGGAGAAACAGTCAGGCAAGCCTTATCCAGGGAATTAAATGAAGAACTGGCGCTCACTGTAAAATCAGCAAAACCATTAATCAAAATATATCATGACTATGAAGAGCATTCCGTGCTGCTTGATGTATGGCAAGTAGGCTCATGGGACATGGGTTTGGTGGATTGCGATGATCAACAAGGTCAACAAGGACAAGAAGGTCAAAAAATTGAGTGGGTAGATATTTCGAGTCTGGGTGATCGTGATTTTCCAGCAGCAAACAAAGCAATCATCAAGGCGGTACAATTATCTGATTTTTATTTAATCTGCCCCGAACCTGAGGTTGATAGTAAGAATTACATCAACAAATTTAAGGCATGTATTTCTGCCGGAGTACGATTATTTCAACTCAGGTTTACTGAAAATTTGGACTATGACAGGCATGGAGCATTAATCACAGAACTACTTGAATTGTGCAAGAGCAGTCATTCACGATTGCTGATTAATAGCTCGCCTGAGCATGCAGTGAAGATTGGGGCTCATGGTGTTCATCTAAATAGTGAGAGATTGCTGCAGTTTTCTAAGCGTCCACTTGATAAGAATTTTCTGGTATCTGCTTCATGCCATAATTCAACCGAGCTGGAACATGCATGTAAGATAGATGTTGATTTTGCGGTGTTATCACCGGTAAATAAAACCAGCAGTCATGAATCTGCAAAGCCATTGGGTTGGGATAGGTTTAAAAATCTTGTAGAGCCGGTAAATATTCCGGTCTATGCTCTGGGCGGTATGCATGCAGAAGATATGAATAAATTCAGGGAGTTTGGTGCCCAGGGAGTTTCTGTACTTAGTGGTATCTGGGATCAGGAAGATGTAAAAAGTGCGTTGGATAGATATTTGAAAAGCTAAGCTCCTAATGTTTTGTATTGAACTCTTCCGGTAGAGATTCTAAATCTTGATAATTTTCATCTGAGTTTATTTTATAGGTACCATCAATCCATTCACCAAGATCAATTAGCCTGCAGCGCTTACTGCAAAATGGGCGATACTCATTTTCTGGAGAATATTCAGTTGCTTTTCCACACTCAGGGCATTTGTTTGATTTCTTCATAAGATGCAGCAGTGCAGTTCAAATTCTACAGTATTACTGGTTTGAACTGGTCTGGAAGAAGTTGAAGATTGTTCCATAAATCGTATGGTGAAGCGATGCTTGCCACCACTTATCTCAGGAAAATAGTTACAGTCCTCAGGCAGGAAAACACGAATTAACTGGCAGGGTAATTTAGATTCAATGGGTTGTTGGTAAAATCCAGACTCGGCATTTTCTATGACGGGTGTTGTGCTATTCCGTAACATAAGTAAGGCGATGGTCAGAGATTCCTGTATCACTAAAAGATCCTGTCTCCAACTGTCCAGATCATCATGTCTGGATTGTGCGGGTTTGTGTAGCCAGTGATGAAAGGCAGGGAGATCAAAATTACAGGTTCCGCCAGGTATAGAAATCCTTTGTTTTATGGAAGTAATTAATTCATCATTTTTCAGGCGTTGACCGGGTTGAAACTCACTATCTCGCAGTGTATTAAGGTAATCGTTAATATTGCTTAAAATATCATTTAGCCGTTGATGATCTACATTTGGGTTATTTTTTAATACGTCCAGAGTGATCGTATGTTTCTCCAGTTCCTTGATTAAATCACTTTTCAGGTCAGATCGAGTGATTAGATCGAGGATTTCCAGCAAGCACGAGATGGCTATTCGACTGTCCCATTGGCTATCCTGTGGTCGATGATGATCTGCAATATTAAACAAATGTTCGAGGCGCAGAAAACTGCGTACACGTTCGTTCAATGGTTGCTCATATATGACTCTTTTTTCCAAGTGGATAACCAGCTATTGGTGGATGTAATCGTTAATTGTCCTGTACTTGTGCGATGCAAGCAACAAATCCCGGTTAAATAGTTGAGTAAAACTCGTGCAGCTCATAAATTTTCTTGCGTAGATCATTGACATCACCATTATTGTCCACAATATCATCAGCGGCCAACAGACGGTCCTTTCGGGATATTTGGGACTCAATAATTGCATTTATGTCATTCTTGTTTGTCTTGTCTCTATTCAATGCACGCTCTAATTGTTGTTCCCTGGGAACGTCGATTACCAGAATTCTGTCTACAGCATTAGAGGCGTTCGTCTCCAACAGCAGAGGGACGGATATGATGCAGTATTTGGAGCTAATATTTTCAACCTGGGCAGAGATTTCCCTGTAGACAGCCGGATGTAATATATTCTCCAGCTTTTTGCGATCATCATTATTTGCAAATATTTTATCGCGCAATATTTTTCTATCGAGAGTTTCATCATCTGAGATTACTTCTTTGCCAAATGTCCTGATTATTTCTTCAAGTGCAGGCATTCCCGGTTTTACCAGCTCATGTGCGATTATATCTGCATCGATGACAGGGACCCCGAGCCCAGTGAATATTTCACATGCAGTTGTTTTTCCACTGCCAATGCCACCTGTCAAACCGATCTTTAAAGCCATAGTTGTATCAGACTAGAAGCTGCCTAGATACATGCCCATTAATTGATCGCCCCAGACTAAAGCAATCCATCCTGCGATGGCAAGATAGGGCCCAAAGGGGAAAGCAGCAGCTTTGTCCCGGCCTTTAAAAATGATCATTGCGATACCGATCACCGTTGCGGTAATTGAAGACAATAAGATAATCAGTGGTAAATATTGCCAACCAAGCCATGCGCCTAAAAGCGCCAAAAGTTTAAAATCACCATAACCCATGCCTTCTTTGCCAGTGGCTGCCTTGAAGCTGATAAATATAATCCATAGAATTCCGTAACCAAGCATTGCTCCGATAAGGCTGGAATAGATATCGGTGAAAACACCAAAAATATTACAGGCCAGTCCTAACCACATAAATGGCAGTGTTATATCATCTGGCAATAAGGAGTGTTCCAGGTCGATCACGCTCAGGCAGATGAGTGCCCATGTAAAAAACACAGCACCCAGGGTTTGCAGGCTGAAGCCAAAGTGCCATGCAACATAGGCAGTCATCAAGCCCGTAACAATTTCAATGATGGGATATTGAGGAGAAATCTTTACCTTACACGAGCTGCAACGACCCTTGAGAAAAAGATAGCTTATGACAGGTATATTCTCGAAAGCAGTTATCTTATGCTTACAGGCAGGGCAGGTTGACCTTGGTAAATTTAAATTGAATTTCTCTTGCTCTGTTACATCTTCATTTTTTATATCCAGCAATTCGCAACATTGCTCATGCCAGTCTCGTTGCATCATTATTGGCAATCGATAGATGACCACATTCAGGAAACTGCCGATGCACATACCAAGCAATGCCATTGCGAAGATAAAAAAAGCGGGCTGAGATTGGAAAATTTGTATGATTAACATAGCGGTGTTTGTTGATAGTAGTTGATCCGGGCAGATGCATTGCTCACCATGAGTGATGCTCTACAGAATGAGAATGTCGGGTTAATCTCTTTTGCTGCTGCCTGAGGTCTATACCACAGCACCCATCTTGAATATGGGTAGATACATGCCAATAACGATACCACCAATGACAACACCGAGAAATGCCATGATGGCTGGCTCGAGTAAACTTGTCAGTGCTTCAACGGCATCATCAACTTCCTGCTCATACCAGTCAGCCACTTTACCAAGCATGGTATCAATGGAACCTGATTCCTCACCAATAGCGACCATCTGTATGACCATATTTGGAAAAAGTCCTGTGTCACGCATACTGGCCTGGAGTTGGGTACCGGTGGAAATTTCGTCTCTAATCTTCATGCACGCATCATAATAAATGATGTTACCACAGGCACCAGCAACTGATGTCATTGACTCAACCAGAGGAGTACCGGCAGCAAACATAGTCTCCAGGGTACGGGCAAAACGGGCAATAGCAGATTTTTCCAGAACGACTCCGATGATGGGAATTTTGAGTGACATCCTGTCAAGGAAATGAGCGAATGGGATGGATCTTTTATGCAGTTCCAGAAGCGCAAATACTGTACCAATAATAGCCGCAAACATGGCCCACCACCATTGGACAAAAAAATCTGACATATCGATAAGCATCTGTGTAAGTGCCGGGAGATCTGCTCCAAAACTTCCGAATAATTCACTGAATTGCGGTATTACGAAGATCATAAGAATAGTCACAACAATGCCCGCAACGACAATAACGGCGGCTGGATAAAACAAAGCAGCTTTAATCTTTGATTTTAAATACTCTGTTTTTTCCATATAGGTGGCGAGTTTATGCAAAATGGCTTCGAGAATACCTGCATGCTCGCCTGCTTCGACCAGGTTGCAATAGAGTTCATTGAATTGTAGAGGTCTTTTCCTTAACGATTCTGTAAGACTATTACCTGCCTCGACATCGGCCTTAACCCCTAAGATCAGATCCTGCATCCTTGCATTTTCATGCCCTCTACCAATGATCTCAAAAGATTGAACCAGAGGTACGCCAGACGACATCATGGTGGCTAACTGACGGCTGAATATTGTAATGTCCTTGGGTGTTATTTTTTTACCACCACCACCACCAAGAAGTGATTTTGGTTTTTTCTTCACTTTCAGTGGATTAATTCCCTGTCGGCGAAGTTGAGCCTTTACCAGGGCATCACTTTTACCACTCATTTCGCCCTTAACAAGTTTCCCCTGTTTATCTTTGCCTTCCCATACGAACATTACCGCTTGTTTTGCTGCTGCCATGGTTGTTCCTTTATTCGACGGTGACTCGGTTGACTTCAGTGAGACTGGTAATACCCTGTTTTGCCTTTGCCAGGCCTGATTTGCGTATATCCCAGACGCCTTCTTCCGCAGCTTGATCTGCCAGCTGTACTGCATTAGCGCCCTCGATAATCAATCTTTTCATTGCATCGGTGATAGGCATGACCTGGTAGATCCCCGCGCGACCCTTGTAACCGCTGGGGCAATCACTACCACCATCACCTGGTTCAAATAATGTGAATCCCTCTTTGATTTCTTTTTCCGTGTAACCTTCATCCAACAACACTTCCTTGGGTAGTTCCACGGCCTTCTTATAGTCCGGGTGTACTCTTCGAAGCAGGCGCTGTGCGGTAATCAGGTTGATGCTGGTGGCAACGGCAAAGGCCTGGATGCCCATATCCTGTAATCGTGTCAATGTTTGCGGTGCATCATTGGTATGTAATGTAGACATGACCATATGGCCGGTCTGGGCGGCCTTGACGGCAATACCTGCGGTGCCGAGATCACGAATTTCGCCAACCAGTATGATATCCGGATCCTGTCTAAGAAAGGCCTTTAAGGCTTTTTCAAAGGTCATGCCTGTTCTTTCATCGATCTGCACCTGGTTGACACCGGCCAAGTTAATTTCGACGGGATCCTCTGCAGTGGAGATATTGATGTCCACCTGGTTGAGGATGTTGATGCCTGTATACAATGACACGGTCTTGCCACTACCCGTTGGGCCGGTGACCAGAAACATGCCATAAGGTTTGTGCAAGTTGGTCAGAAAGACCTCTTTCTGTGCATCTTCATAACCTAACTGGTCGATCTGCAGGGCAGCAGCATCCGAGTCCAGAATACGCATTACGATCTTTTCGCCAAATAGTGTCGGGCAGGTGCTCACACGAAAATCAATTGACTTGGACTTGGATAACTTCAGCTTGATACGACCGTCCTGGGGCACGCGTCGCTCGGAGACATCCATTCGTGACATGACCTTGATACGTGCGGCAATCTTTCTTGTCAGTGCCAGCGGGGGTTTGGCAACCTCCTCCAAAACACCATCAATACGAAAGCGAACACGATAGAATTTTTCATAGGGTTCAAAGTGCAGGTCAGATCCGCCTTTTTTGATGGCATCGAGTAAAACCTTGTTAACAAATCGGACAACAGGGGCATCGTCAATATCGGAATCATCATCATCAGGCTTATCTCCGTCCTCTGCAACTTCGAGGCCATCCAGATCATCCAGGTCATCATCATCCATGTCATCCAGACCACCTTCAGCATCCTCCAGTGCGGTTTCAATGGCCTTGGCAAGTTTGCCTTCTTCGACCAGGACGGCTTCGGTATTCATACTGACAGCAAACTTGATTTCATCGAGTGCCAGCAGATTGGTTGGATCAGAAACTGCCAGAAACAGGCGTTTACCACGCTTGAATAGTGGTAATGCGTGATGTTTCTTAATAAGGTCTTCTTTGACTAACTTGGTGATATCCGAATCAATCTCGATACTTTTTATATCAAGCAGAGGGACACCAAACTCCTGAGATGCTGAGAGTGCGATTTTGTCGCCAGGGACGATATCATTCTCAACCAGATACGATACCAGAGGCATCTTTTTTTTGATGGCATCCTGATGTGCATTCTGGGCTGCTTCTTGTTCAAGCAAACCATCAAGTACCAGCTTACGTGCAAGACCACTTAAATGAAGATTTGTTGTTGTGACAGCCATATTCTGATTTTCAGCTTGTTTCAAAGGATTGACGCCTAAATATTAGATTATATAGAGGAAATAACCAACAGTTTTGATGATTTTTCTCCACAATAATCTGCAGGAATAATGATATTTGAGAACTGAATCCAGAGAATCCTGAATTTACTGAAATCAGGTTTACAGTTTTTTCATTAATTATCGCGGTGCAGCAAAATAATAAGAATCAAAAATATATGAACTTACTTATTATATTAAGGGAGATTAAGCATCGAATACTAAATCGCCTTTCCTGGCATCAATGATAATAGTTTCTCCCGCAGCATAGTTGCCCGACAATATTTCCTTTGCCAGGGGTGTTTCCAGCTGGTTCTGTATCACTCTTTTTAGAGGTCTTGCGCCATACACAGGATCAAACCCGGCATTGCCCAGTAGATCCAGTGCCGCAGGTGATATTTGTAACTGGATATCCAGTTCCTGCAGACGTTTTCTAAGGTGGTTTATCTGGATATCGGCAATTTCCCTGACTTCTGCTTTCTGCAGTGCATGAAAGACCACGATATCATCGATACGATTAATAAATTCTGGTCTGAAGTGTCCGGAGACGATATTCAGAACAGTCGTCTTCATGTCTTCGTATTTATCTTTTTCACTGTCAGCTGTTGCAGACAGGGCCTGAATCTCTTCCGAGCCCAGATTCGATGTCATGACGATCACTGTATTGCGAAAATCGACGGTTCGTCCCTGCCCATCCGTCAAACGTCCATCATCAAGTACCTGTAACAACACGTTAAAAACATCAGGGTGCGCCTTTTCTACCTCATCGAGCAATACCAGGCTATAGGGTCTGCGCCTGATTGCCTCGGTGAGAAAGCCTCCTTGTTCGTAACCTACATATCCAGGGGGTGCGCCTATGAGCCTGGCGACGGCATGCTTCTCCATATATTCGGACATATCGATGCGCACCAGCGCCTCTTCGGTATCAAATAGAAATTCTGCCAGTGTTTTACAGAGTTCAGTCTTGCCTACGCCGGTAGGCCCCAGAAACATAAAACTGCCGTTGGGTCGATCAGGATCTGACAATCCTGCTCGAGAGCGTCTGATGGCATCTGAGACCGAGGCAATGGCCTCATCCTGGCCAATTACCCGCTGGTGCAAAAAATCTTCCATGTGTAGAAGTTTTTCTTTTTCACCTTCCAGCATTCTGGAAACCGGGATGCCCGTCCATTTGGAGACAACCTCTGCAATTTCGTTTTCGGTGACTTTATTGCGCAACAATTGTGTGCTCTGAACCTCAGATTGTTCCAGCTGTTCAAGTTCTTTTTCCAGTTCAGGGATAATTCCATATTGCAGTTCTGACAGGCGGCTCAGATCCCCCGCGCGTCTGGCTGTTTCGAACTCCATGCGTGCACGTTCCAGTTTTTCCTTACTTTGGTGTGAGCCCTGCAAGGCAGCCTTTTCAGATAGCCAGATCTCTTCAAGATCTGAGTATTCTCTTTCAATACCATCGATATCCTGTTCAAGAACCTTGAGACGTTTTTTTGTTGCCTCATCAGTTTCTTTCTTCAAGGCTTCTCGCTCGATCTTCATCTGGATAAGACGTCTTTCAAGACGATCCATAGATTCAGGTTTGGAGTCTATTTCTATGCTGATGCGACTTGCTGCTTCATCGATCAGATCGATGGCCTTGTCTGGAAGTTGCCTGTCTGTGATATATCGATGGGAGAGTTTTGTCGCAGCGATGATCGCGGGATCTGTAATTTGAACATTGTGATGAACTTCATAACGTTCTTTCAAGCCACGTAAGATAGCAATGGTATCCTCAAGGCTTGGTTCATTCACCAGTATTTTTTGAAAGCGTCTCTCCAGGGCTGCATCCTTTTCAATGTTTTCTCTGAATTCATTCAGGGTGGTGGCACCAATGCAATGTAATTCACCACGAGCCAGTGCTGGCTTCAGCATATTTCCCGCATCCATAGAACCTTCCGCTTTGCCAGCACCGACCATGGTATGGACTTCGTCGATAAACAAAATGATTTGACCTTCCTGTTTGGCAAGGTCTTTGAGGACGGCTTTTAGACGTTCTTCAAACTCCCCACGAAATTTTGCACCAGCGATTAGCGCGCCCATGTCCAGTGACAGCAGGCGTTTATTCTTTAAGGCTTCAGGGACTTCAGCATTGATGATCCTTTGAGCAAGGCCTTCAACAATGGCTGTTTTACCGACCCCAGGCTCGCCAATTAATATAGGATTATTCTTGGTCCGTCTTTGTAGCACCTGTATTGTGCGTCTGATTTCTTCATCCCTGCCGATAACAGGATCAAGTTTGCCTTGCTCGGCACGTTCGGTGAGGTCAATGGTATATTTTTCCAGGGCCTGGCGATTTTCCTCGGCATTAGGGTCATCTATTTTTTGTCCATCACGAATATCATTAATGGCATTTTCAATACTTTGTTTGTTTGCCCCACAGGATTGCATCAACCTGCCGAGTTCCCCCTTGTCTTCAATAGCGGCCAGGGCAAACAACTCACTCGAAATATATTGGTCGTTTCTTTGTTGGGCATATTTATCTGTCAGGTTTAATAAACGATCCAGATCTTTGGAGATATGAACTTCTCCTTCCGCGCCACTTACCTGTGGTAGTTTTTCCAGGGCATTCCCAAGTTGTGAGCGTAACAGGTTGGTGTTCATTCCCGAGGTGTTTAGTATATGCCTGAGGCTACCTCCCTCTTGATCCAGCAAGGCGGTCATGACATGTAGTGGTTCGATAAACTGGTGATCCCGCCCAAGGGCCAGGCTCTGGGCATCTGCCAGTGCCATTTGAAATTTTGAAGTTAATTTATCAGCCCGCATTAAAATTTTCCTCTGAATAGTGAAGTCTTATCTGTAAATGAGGGCAGAAACAAGGAATTCAAGCTGGATTCTTGCAGTGTGGATCGCGAAGCGTATTTAGTAGTCAATCAATCAAATAAGATAACTTATGTTTAATCTTACTTCTCCCATCATACGAGATACAAAAAACAGGCTCCTTGATTTAATACACATGATCTAATACACGCCAATATCAAGGTAAGAACGCGAGATCTTGGAGACTGCAACCACATAGGCAGCTGTGCGAAAATCCTTTATCTTCTTATTAGATTCCTTGGCCAGGCTGATCTGTTGGTAGGCAAGTCGCATGGTGTCATCAAGGCCTGAGCGTACCAGATCCAGTTCGTCAGCACCGCGTACAATCTCTGCTTCAAGCCAATCCGGGACATCATTACCAGTCATTGCTTCAATGGCACTGATCACATGACGACCACGCATTTCGTCATAACGTCGCTCCATCCGACCAAAACGGATGTGTGAAAGATTACGTATCCATTCAAAATAAGACACGGTAACACCGCCTGCATTGACATAGGCATCGGGCAAGATCGTGATACCGCGTTTATTGAGTATTTCATCTGCTTCAAAAGTGACCGGTCCATTAGCCGCTTCACAGATAAGTTTGGCTTTAATATTTTCGGCATTGCTCGCCGAGATCTGAGACTCCAGTGCCGCAGGGATCAAAATATCACAATTTAACTCCAGTACTTTCAGCCCCTCTTCTGAATAAGTTGCATCAGGAAAACCATGAACATTTCCATCGTTTTCATTCATGTATTGTCGGACATGTTCTATGTTTAATCCGTCATCATTAATCAAGGCACCATCCCGTTCAATGATTGCAATAATCTTCGCATTATCTTCTTCTTCCAGTAATTTTGCTGCGTGATAACCAACATTACCCAGACCCTGAATGACGATACGCATATCACCTAGCCCACCTTTGATAGCAGCTGCTTTCAGATCAGCAGGATGGCGGAAAAACTCACGCAAGGCATAAACAACACCCCGACCCGTCGCCTCTGTGCGACCCTGAATACCCCCATGATGCACTGGCTTACCGGTAACACAGCCCTGGTAATCAATGTCTTCCGGGTGAAGTTGTTTGTAGGTATCCATAATCCAGGCCATTTCTCTTTCACCGGTACCTACATCCGGTGCCGGGACATTGGTTGCCGGACTTAGAAATCCTTTGCGTACCAGTTCGCGAGTGAAGCGTCGGGTAATAAGGTGCATTTCTTCCCGGCTGTAATCCCGTGGATCAATTAATAATCCACCTTTCGAACCACCAAAAGGGACATCGACAATGGCGCATTTATAGGTCATAAGAGCTGCCAGTGCTTCTACTTCATCCTGGTTGACGATATGCGCGAATCGTATTCCGCCTTTTGCCGGCAAGCGATGTGTACTATGCGTAGCACGCCAACCTGTGAAAACTTCAATTTTATTTTTAATGGTGACAGGAAACTGGATCTGAAGTACGGCATCGCAGGATTTAATGGCATTGGCAATTCCTGGATCGGTACCGAGCGCCTTGAACGCACGATCCACCATATGATTGACATTTTCACTGAAGGTAGGGCGGGACTTTTTAGTAGTCATGACCGATTTCCTATTACTTGTTTATGTTATACAGAAATGCCAGTTCTTCTTTATTTCATTTCCAAGCCTGGTACTCCGTCCAGATGATATTGCCGGTTTCAGTTAGCTTGTCAATGTTCATGGCAAGGCGTGCCTCGCCGACAATGGCCGCCCCCTTGTCAAGAGGGTCAACGCAGTCCATGGGCATTGACAGGCTAACCCACAGGGCGTCGCCGTGGTATCCCACAGCCGCGTTGCAGCACTTGGGAAGGGAACAACCATTCCCGGCGCACTGCGCCTTGCTGCGAAACACCACGGCAACGCTGAATCCGGCAATATCATCTGGACGGAGTACTAGTCCATGCTGGATTAACTATCTATCCAGATCAGGCTTGCTGTACGTCCGGTAGTTCCATCCCGACGATGGGAAAAAAAACGGGTTTGCTCAGAATACGTACAATAGGGACTTGTAGAAATATGCCCTACTTGCAGAGTAGTCAATTGCTTGCTTACCAGTTGTTTTAGATCCATCAACCAATGTCCCATACCTGTTTCAATAAAACATTCTTCAGCACCCGCAAATACATTTACGGCAGCATGATAAACAGTTGCATCTATTTCATAGTGATCCGCGCTGATACAAGGTCCTAGCCAGGCCATAATATTCTCATTTGGACAGGTAAATTTTTCAAGCGCGACAGGAATGATATTTTTGCTAAATCCACGCCAGCCAATATGTACCGCCGCAATCTGTGTCCCTGCATCATCACACAACAATAGAGGTAGACAGTCTGCGGTCATAACAACACATACTTTATTTGCCTCTGTTGAGTAACTCCCATCCGCAGAGTTAATTATTGTTTCTGAATTTTCCTGCGAATCCAGTCGAATAATATTATTTCCATGTTCCTGATCAAGCCAGACAGGTTCGGCGGGTAACTTCAATTCTTTAGCAAGTCGTTCCCTGTTCATCAAAACACAATTTTGCTCATCGTTTACATGCATCCCGAGATTAAGCTGATCATAGGGAGGTTTACTGACTCCACCGGAACGCAGGGTGCTTCCAGCATGAATGTGAGAAGGCGCAGGCCAGTCTGCCGCAAGCCAGGCAATCTCACATGGCTTGATTTTCATTGCTGTTTTGCATCCAGTTCAAGTGAATCGATAAGTCTTGTCATATCTTCGGGAATAGGCGCTTTCCATGACATCGATTCATCATTCTGTGGATGCAGCAGTTGAATAGCACGTGCATGCAGGGCCTGTCTCGGAAAGGAAGTAACGATACGGGCAAGCTTCGGATCCATTCCTTTCACCAGTTGTTTTTTGGTGCCATACACAGGATCACCAACGATAGGGTAGTGTAACCATGTCATATGCACACGGATCTGATGCGTCCTGCCTGTCTCCAGGTTGACCTGCAACTGTGTGTGATGCCTGTATTTTTTAATGATCCGGTAATGTGTCGTCGCTGCTCGACCATTTTTCACAACCGCCATCCTGGTGCGATGTTTTGGGTGTCTACCTATGGGCTGGTCGATAGTGCCCCCCGCCGTCATGATGCCACTGACAATCGTCACATATTCGCGGTGCATTTCACGCGCCTGTAGCTGTTTGACCAGGGAGGTATGACTCGGTAGTGTGCGTGCAATCACCAGCAAACCGGAGGTATCTTTATCCAGTCGGTGAACGATTCCTGCACGGGGCACCTGTTCGAGTTGTTGATCGTGGTGTAACAGGGCATTCATCAGTGTGTGTTGTGGGTTACCCGCGCCAGGATGGACTATCAAGCCCGCGGGTTTATTAATAACGATTAAATATTCGTCTTCAAAGACGATTTCCAGGGGGATATTTTCCGGCGAGGCTGAAATCCGGGCTTCGATTTCTGCCTGTATCTCGACCTGTTCGCCGCCATGGATCTTGTCGCGTGGGCGCATCGTTTTTTTATCAATTAGCACATAACCATTACGTATCCAGCCCTGTAATCTGGCGCGAGAATGCTCAGGCAAAAGTGTCGCCAATGCCTGATCAAGACGTTTTCCTGACATCTCATCAGGAATGACAGTACTGATTTTTATCTGTTCATTCATAGTGTTTGGGTAATGGTTCAATACCGCAACATGCATTATGTAGTAAACACGGAGAAATTAACGCTAATATTTGTCATCAAACCCTGTTCTGAAATTTTGCTCTGGCTGACGGATTAAGATAATCTTGAGCGCATGAAAAAAATTATTATATCTTTCCTTATTATTGTACTTTCGGGCTGTTCCTACTTTCAGGATAAAGGTGATGAAACAGAACTATGGCCTGCAGAAAGATTGTATGCAGAAGCGCGCGGTGCGCTTGATTCCGGTAGTTATGAAAAGGCTGTGGAGCTGTATGAAAAGCTGGAGGCCAGATTTCCATTTGGTACTTTTGGTCAACAGGCAATTCTGGATCTGGCTTATGCCTATTTCAAGAATGATGAACCCGATGCTTGCGTATCAACTGCGGAGCGTTTCATCAAACTTTACCCGCAAAACGCACACGTAGATTATGCGTATTACCTGAGGGGTCTGGCGAATATGCAACGTGGTAAAGGTTGGACCGAAAGGATTCTGCCACTTGATGAGTCTCAGCGTGATCCTGCTTCATCCCTGTGGGCGTTTGAAGATTTTTCTGAATTAGTAAATCGTTATCCAGATAGTCAATATGCCGCAGATGCCAAGTTGAGGATGAAGTATCTGAGAAATATTCTGGCGGAACATGAGGTTCATGTCGCGAAATATTATATGCGCCGAGGTGCAT
>JAIVVP010000005.1:0-20490 GCA_049189775.1 Gemmatimonadota bacterium
CGTAGGGCTTCGATACAGGCCTTAAAGTGACCGGCGCCGCCATCTTTTAGATCATCACGATCGACCGAGGTAATGACAACATATTTCAGATTCATCTTTGCAACAGCTTCTGCAAGATGCTCTGGTTCATTCATATCCAGGGGTTTAGGACGGCCATGTGCAACATCACAGAAAGGACAGCGTCGGGTACAGACATCACCCATGATCATAAACGTTGCCGTGCCATGCGAAAAACATTCTCCCAGGTTCGGACAGGCCGCCTCTTCACAAACTGTATGTAACTCGTGTTCGCGAAGCAAAGATTTAAGCTGTGTAACTTCCTTGCCAACCGCAGCCTTGGCTCTAATCCATGATGGCTTGCGCGCAGGCTTACCTTCCATGGGTATGACCTTGATAGGTATCTTCGCAGTCTTTAACTTTCCTCGTTGATCCCGAGAAGGTCCTTGCTGCATATCAGTTGTTGGATTTTCACCAGGCATAATATGTTTTATTTAAGCCGCCTGATCTGAGCTGGTTTCATTCACAGTACTTATATTCTCTTCCGAATAATTCATTTGTCTCAGTAAGCAGGGTATCAATGTATTTGTTATTTGCACTAAATTCTTCTCTATTCCAAGTTCACGCATCTGTGTCACTTCAAGCTCAGAATATCCACAGGGATGTATACCATTATATGGTGTTAAGTCCATATCAACATTAATGGATAAGCCATGATAACTACAGCCTCTTCTGACCCTGATACCCAGGGCCGAGATTTTCTTGTTGTCAACATAAACACCTGGAGCACCTTCTCTTCTATGACCCACAACATCATAGCCCTCGAGCATATCAATCACTGACTGTTCCAGACGATGCACATAATCCTTCACACTGATCGACTTACGCTTGATATCCACTAATAAATAAACCATCAGTTGTCCTGGCCCATGATATGTCACCTGACCACCACGATCAGTTTCTACAACCGGAATATCTCCTGAGTTTATGATGTGCTGACGATGACCATTTAATCCCAATGTATAGACAGGCGAATGTTGTAAAAACCAGATTTCATCGGTCGTCGTCAAATCCCGACTATCAGTAAAACAGGACATTGCTGCATAGGCCTCATGGTAATCACAAAAGCCCTTGTTCCTGATAATCAGCTCAGCAGACATCTTAAAATGCCATCAGAACGCGTTCATGCGCTGTTAAATCAAGATAAATATTATCAAGCTGCTCCCTGCTTTGCGCATTAATGGTCACAGTCACTGAAATATATTTGCCTTCACGACTTGGCCTTGTTTTCACTGCGCCTTCAGTCAAATCAGGATGATGCTTACGTACAATCTCCACGATCAGCATATCAAAATCATCTGCCGCTATCCCCATGGCCTTGATCGGGAAACTGCAGGGAAATTCCATTAGTGATTCTTCTTTACTGGCTTCTTTATTGTCTTCTGGTTCCATAAACTTCGCAGATTTGTAATTGTATAAATATATTAACCATACGGCTTAATATAAACCCATAAAGCCAATATCAAAAGTTCCAGAGTGATATAATCCACGTGGTCAATTCAATTACTGTTATTTTTACAAATAAATATAAGAGGCTTAACAATGGATATTAAAGATCACGCCAAAAATACAGACACCTGGCTCAGAGGATTTTTTATTCTGGTTTTTGGGGTAATTTTTTATTTCCTCTATATCTTGATCTGGTTACTGGTCATCTTTCAGTTCGTCACCAAGGTCATCACCGGTGAGTTAAACAGTTACCTTGAACAGTTCAGCACAAAAATGACTTCCTACGCAATGCAGATTCTGAACTATATTACCTATCAATCTGAACAGCGCCCTTTCCCTTTCAGTCCATTCCCGGAAGAAAATATTGAAGCCCAGCGCCCGGAAACAGTAGAAAAAACACCTAAAAGACTGACAAAAAAGAAAAAGACAACAAGTAAAAAGGCCGAAAATTAAAAAGATTTTCAGATCCCGCAGTAATCACACGATCAGCCCTGAATAGGACTTCAGGTATGATTATTGTGCAGTGTGTCAAAAGTGAATAAAGGGGCGAATACTTATTCCTATATATTATAAAAATATTCATGATAATTACTTTTAATTATACCTGTACTCCGCTACATTTCCCCTCCTGAATTTATCCTGAAAATATGCCTGAAAATACGAAGGGCAAGCCGAAGAATGAGGCGGTTACATTGTCATCAAACACAGAATTAATGAGTAAAGATTTTCCCCTTGGTATCAATGGATATACCTACGCGGATCTGCATCAGCCTCTTCGTCTTCGTGATTTACAAAAAACATTTGAAGACTCTGTACAACAACATGATGAGGATTTATTTACCGAGTTTCAGGAATATCAGAGCTGCCAGGGTGAGAATATGCCACCGCAGATCATCTCTGATTTATTGGTACGCATGGCGCCTTACGTCGGAAAATTTGTCGCAACACTGTTCCAGGTAGAAGATGAAGTTGCCGCACAATCCCGGGCAATAAGAGAAGAAGTCGATTCAATTTTTGTCTATCGCACCGAAGTGGTCGGAAAATTAAAATCAAGATTCAAAAATGAAGATATCTCAGCATGGGACATCGCACAGATCCAGGCTGATCTGGAATTATTAAAAACAGCTGCTTTCCCGATTGCTGCAAATGATCCTGATGCGGAAAGAAGCGTCAGTCGCGTAGGTGCAAAACTGGTACGACTGGCTAACCATTATCAGCTTATTGCTAATGACAAGCCCAAAGACAAGGATAAACTTTGGCATTTGCATGATGCAGATGAGCAGGTAGCCGAAATACGCAAATCACTCAGTGAAAATGATGATGCAAAAACCACGTTCAAAACTGCGCTCTCACAGGATCAGGCAGCAGAATTTATCAGTAGCCTGTTAGATGTAGTTCAGCGTTGGAGTTATGCCGCACAAAATGATGCTGAACTTTCAAAATCAGTTGTCGGATGGGTAAGTTTCAAGATTCCGGAGAAAACAGATTCAGCTAATCTGGTACATCACGAAACAAAACAACGTGACGGTTTCACCACATGGGTTGGATCTGAAGATGACCGTCGACGTCGGGATGGTTTTGCTCTGACTGATCCACGCTTCAATACAAGACAAACATTGTATGAAGTAGACCATTGTATCTACTGCCATGATCGCGATACAGACTCATGCTCCAAGGGCATGCGCAACAGGAAAACGGGTGAATTCAAATCGACAGAGCTTGGCGTCACCATCATCGGTTGCCCGCTTGAAGAAAAAATTTCAGAGATGCATATCCTCAAGCGAGAGGGTGACAATATCGGTGCACTGGCACTTATTATTATCGATAACCCGATGTGTCCCGGAACAGGACATCGAATTTGTAACGAATGCATGAAGGGCTGTATCTACCAGAAAACAGAACCGGTCAATATCCCACAGATTGAAACAAATGTATTAACTGATGTTTTGTTTATGTCCTGGGGTTTTGAAATATATAGCCTGCTGACTCGCTGGAACCCGCTCAATGTCAAACGTCCTTATGCCCTGCCGTACAATGGTAAAAATACATTGGTAGTTGGTTTGGGACCTGCTGGATATACCTTGTCACATTATCTTGTTAATGAGGGCTTCGGCGTCGTCGGTATTGATGGCCTGAAGATTGAACCACTACCAGACGAATTAACAGGCGCTAATGGTCAGTTGCCAACGCCAGTAAAAGATTTCAGCGAACTCTATGAAGCCCTGGACAAAAGATTACTGGCCGGTTTTGGTGGCGTCGCTGAGTACGGAATTACTGTTCGTTGGGACAAGAATTTCCTCAAAGTCATTTACCTTAATCTGGCCCGGCGTCAGTCCTTCAATTGTTATGGTGGTGTGCGTTTTGGTGGCACCATCACCATAGAAGAAGCATGGGATCTAGGTTTTGATCATGTTGCGATTGCCAATGGCGCCGGTAAACCTACTATTATTGGCCTCAAGAACAACCTTATCAGGGGTATACGTAAAGCCTCTGATTTTCTCATGGCACTACAGCTTACGGGGGCAGCCAAAGAGTCATCACTGGCGAATTTACAGGTTCGTCTGCCCGCTGGCGTCATCGGCGGTGGTTTGACCGCCCTGGATACCACCACCGAGATCATGGCTTATTATCCTGTACAGGTTGAAAAGATCCTTCACCGTTATGAAAAACTGGTGTCCGAGAAGGGAGAGGAAACTGTTCGTGCTCGTTATGATACAGAAGAAATCATTATCCTCGATGAGTTTCTGCAACATGGTCGCGCAATTCAGGCAGAACGTGGCAGGGCTGAAGCTGCTGGAGAATTACCAGACTTCCAGCCATTGATTGACCAATGGGGTGGCGTCACCATGTTCTATCGCAAAGGCATCAAGGATGCGCCTGCATACAGACAGAACCATGAAGAAATTCATGAGGCCCTGCAAGAAGGCATTCAACTTGCTGAGGGCATGAGCCCACATAAAGCAATAGAAGATGAGTATGGTGCTTTAAAGGCTGTTAAATTTGATCTGCTGGTTGAAAAAGAAGGCAGATGGATCAGTGAAGATGATTCCCTGGATGTACCACTACGTAGCCTGTTTATTGCTGCGGGGACTTCACCAAATACAATCTATGAACAGGAAATTCCCTACACCTTCCGTATGGATGGCAAATTCTTCCAGCGTTATGAACCACACTGGAACGACTCTGAACTCCCTGAACTGGTGCCAATGGATGACGAAGCTCAACCAAAGATTGGCAAACCTGCACCGCTGACGTCGTATCATAAAGACGGAAGATTTGTATCTTTCTACGGTGACAATCATCCCGTGTACGCGGGCAATGTAGTTAAAGCCATGGCCAGTGCCAGAGATGGCTATCCCTATGTCACCAGATTGTTCGAGCAAGAACTAAAAACACTGGATCCTGCAAAACAGTCGGACCGGGATCAATCCCTGAAAAAACTGTTCGATCATCTGGATGCAGAATTACTTGCCACAGTCATAGAAGTTAACAGGCTGACACCGACGATCATCGAAGTGCTTGTTAAAGCGCCCATGCAAGCCAGAAAATTCCAGCCAGGTCAATTCTACCGTATCCAGAATCTGGAGAGTCTGGCACCCGTTGTTAACGGTACGGTGCTTGCTGCAGAAGGTTTGGCATTGACAGGTGCCTGGGTTGATAAGGAATCCGGAATCATTTCACTCATCACATTAGAAATGGGCAGTTCCTCACGGCTGTGTTCCCTGTGGAAACCTGGAGATCCGCTGGTCGTTATGGGCGTTACTGGTGAAGCCACTGAAATAAGTGAAGACAAGACAATCATGCTGGTTGGTGGTGGCCTGGGCAATGCCGTGCAATTTTCTATTGGCAAGGCACTGCGTGCAACTGGCAACAAGGTTATTTATTTTGCAGGTTATAAGAACCTGACCGACGTGTTTAAGGTTGAAGATATTGAAGAGGCTTCAGATGTGATCGTCTGGTCTGTAGATCCAGCACCTGGTATAGAAGCGATTAAACCAAATCGTCCACAGGACAGAACATGTGTTGGTAATATACTTGAATCCATAGAATCCTATGCCAAAGGCGAACTCGGTGAAACGACCATTAAACTGGAAGACGTTGACCATATGATCGTTATTGGTTCCGACAGAATGATGGCTGCGGTCAAACAAGCCCGCTCGGAACAACTAAAACCTTATCTGAAACCTGAACACACGGCGATTGGTTCGATTAATTCCCCTATGCAGTGCATGATGAAGGGCGTTTGTGCACAATGCCTGTGTAAACATGTCGACCCTCACACCGGGGAAGAATATTTTGTATATTCCTGCTACAACCAGGATCAGGATCTGGACAGGGTAGATTTTCCAAATCTGAATGCCCGTCTCAGACAAAACACCGTACAGGAAAAATTATCCAATTTGTGGCTGGACTATTTACTCGATTCACAGGCCTGAATCAGTTCAAAACCTGCCCAGCCACATTTTGTAATGCTAAATTGTGACGTAGCTGGCAATATTGTTTAATATCCATTGAAATTCTAGCCGTAAATGTTCATTTTCTGACGAATTTTGTCATAATGAACGAAGTTATCCCTTCTTGGGAATATAATAAGTTACAGTAACGCTAACAGATAACCACATTTAGTTAAATTTTTAGAGTAATAACGCATGACAGATTCACTTAACGACCCGGATTTATTACGCAGCATCCCTCTGTTCAAGTCTCTCAGTGATAATGATTTGGTAAATATCCTGGAGGCACCTGAGAACGGTATCGAGGAGTACGAGCCACGGGGAATTGTCATCCGCGAGGCTGAAGTTGGTGACTGTATGTACATTATCCTGGACGGTTACCTGGAGGTCAGTATACGTAGCAGTTCATCTGACCGTGAAGTAGGTATCGCAACATTGCGGCCTGGCGATTTTTTTGGCGAACAATCCCTTTTACCCTGGGGCACAGGCAGAAGGAACGCAAGTGTAAAGGCACTTCATTCTGCCAAGGTCTTTCGCATTGACAAAAAATATGTCCTCCTCGCTATAAAACATGATGAAGAAGATGAAGATGAAGATTCTGCAGACATTACCGCAATAAATGCAAAATTTGAACCTGATGAAGTCCGCGATTTAATTATGGAGATGCCATTATTTAACAGTCTGAATAATCAGGAACTCGCAACCATCAGAGACTGGACTGAGGTCGTTACATTTGGACCGGGTGATTTTGTTCTGAAAAAATTTCAGAAGGGTGAGCATCTCTATGTGATCCTTGATGGCAGGGCTGAAGTCTTCACGCTGGACGATAATGGTGAAGTTATAATTTTAGCCGAACTGAATGCAGGAGAATATTTTGGAGAACAGGCACTAATGCCTGATAGCAAAGGCAAGCGTAATGCATTTGTCAGGGCAAATGATACAACCAGGTTAATAAAAATTCCCAAGGAATATTTCAGGTTAATCCTCACCCGTGACGAAGAAATTGCAGACCAACTAAAGAAGGGACAGGAAAGCCGCTGATTGCAGTAATTTATTTTTACCTTTCATCAAGAGTTCACCATAACATCTGGCTTATCTGGCCATGGTGATCTGTTAGTTTTCAATTTCACAAACCACTCGTCTTAAGCTGATAGCTGTTACAATATTTTTGTGAAAGCACTGCAAATTACAAATCTGAAAAAGACCTATAAAAGTGGTCTTCAGGCCTTGAAAGGAATTAGCCTTGAAGTCGATGAAGGAGATTTTTTCGCCCTGCTCGGACCGAATGGCGCGGGAAAATCAACAACCATTGGTATCATCACATCACTGGTTAATAAAACGGATGGCAAGGTAAATATATTTGGTCTGGATATTGATTTTCATTCTGTCGAAGCAAAATCACTCATAGGTGTTGCCCCCCAGGAAATAAATTTCTCGCAATTTGAAAACCCTCTGGAGATTTTACTCAATCAGGCCGGTTACTACGGGATCAATAGAAAGACCGCATATGGGCGTGCTGAAAAATACCTGGGCAATATGGGTCTCTGGGAAAAACGTCACGACCCTTCTCGCACATTATCAGGTGGCCTTAAACGCAGGTTAATGATAGCTCGTGCACTAATCCATGAACCAAAATTACTGATACTTGATGAACCAACTGCAGGGGTTGATGTTGAGTTGCGACGTTCAATGTGGAATTTTCTGATTGAGATTAACCAACAGGGAACAACAATAGTTTTAACAACACATTATCTTGAAGAAGCAGAAAAGCTTTGCAAAAACATCGCTATTATTGATAAAGGAAATATCATCGAAAATACATCAATAAAATCAATCCTGTCAAAACTGGATATCGAAACATTCTTTTTTGATTTAAGGCACGCACAATCTACCCCACCAATAATAAATGGTTACGATTGCCACATGCTCGACGGTTCAACATTACAAGTCGATATCTCCAAACAACAGGGCCTCAATAATTTATTCAGTCAATTATCTGAACAGGGAATTGAGGTGCTTAGTATGCGTAATAAATCTAATCGCCTTGAGGAATTATTTATCAACCTCCTGAAAGAAAACAAGACTGACAGCCAGGCATGAATACGAGTGAATATTTCACGGCGTTTCGTACCATTGTTATCAAAGAGGTGAGCCGTTTTGCGCGGATATGGATCCAGACAATCTTGCCTCCCGCTGTCAGCATGACACTTTATTTCGTCATTTTTGGTAACCTGATCGGACCTCGAATCGGCCAGATGGAAGGATTTAATTATATCCAGTACATCGCACCTGGCATTATTATGATGTCTATCATCAATAGCTCTTATGCGAATGTTGTCTCGTCTTTCTTTGGCGCAAAATTTCAACGGCATATTGAGGAAATGCTGGTAGCACCTATGCCCAATATAATAATACTCAGTGGCTATATCACCGGAGGGGTTGCCCGAGGCATGATGGTAGGTCTTGTGGTTACCCTGGTAGCGCTATTTTTTACCGAACTACATATTGAACATCCACTGATAGTCGTCACTGTGGTACTACTCACATCAACTCTTTTTTCCCTGGCAGGATTTATAAATGGCATATTCGCCAGAAAATTTGATGACATTGCCATTATTCCATCCTTTGTACTCACCCCACTCATTTACCTGGGCGGTGTCTTCTATTCCATCAATCTATTGCCTGAGTTCTGGCAAACGGTTTCGAGACTCAATCCCATCTTCTATATGGTCAATGCATTTCGTTATGGCATGTTGGGAGTATCGGATATTAACATTGAGTCAGCGTTTGCAATTATTTCAGTTTTCACTGTTGCACTGTTCTGCCTGTGTCTTTACCTGTTGAACAAGGGGGTAGGGATTAAAACGTGATTAGAAAGGTAGATAGTAGGTGGTAGTTAGTATGTTGGGGAAACAATAACAGTTTGTTTTACGCACGCGTCCATATATTTCTCGCCGTATTAGTTTCCCTTGTATATACACCCGCTGGTACAGGTCTCTTTTACAATAATGGACGAGAGTTGTGGTAAATCTCCGATTAAACGATCCCATACCCAGCGCGCCAGGTTCTCGCTGGTCGGATTTTCCAGACCTTCAATATCATTCAGATAGTGATGGTCTAACTGTTCAAACACAGGCTTGAAACTGTTTTTTAGCTGTGCAAAATCCATCACCCAACCCAGTTCCGGATCGACATCTCCTCCTACATGAACCTCTATCCTGAAAGAATGGCCGTGTAATCTTTTGCATTTGTGGCCATCAGGGACATTAGGCAACAGGTGCGCCGCCTCTATGGTAAATTCTTTGTATATATCCACTATTAAACTAGCTCGTTAATTTTGTATATAAATCTTGATCAAACATCATCCGTCATCCCCGTTTTAAACGCCTGGTAAATATCGTTAGCTTTTTGCCACACTTCACCGGGTTTACCTGTGCCAACGGGTTCGTCGTCTAACTGCACCACTGGCACAATTTCCCAGGTGGAACTGGTGATCCATATTTCATCAGCCTGCTTTAATTCATTATCAGTGATAGCCACTTCTTCACAGGGGATTTCTGATTTTAACAATAATTCAACGACCAGATCTCTGGTGATGCCTGGAAGCAAGTTACCATCTTTGGGAGGCGTTTTAACAACACCATCTTTGACGATAAATACATTACTCGCCGCCCCTTCTGTTACATAACCATCTTTCACTAATAGCGCTTCAGTTGCCCCTGCTTGCCTTGCTTTATGTCTCAGGATGACACTGGGGAGCAAAGTAATGGCCTTGATATGACAATATTTCCATCTAATGTCTTCCTCGACAATAGCAGATATCCCTGCAGAACGATCCCTTTTAAGTAACGGCCTGCACATTGCAAAGACAGTTGGTTTTGTTGCCGTATCTATGGCGTGATCCCTTTCCGAGACACCTCTGGTAACCTGCATATATAAGGAATGATCTTCTGCGGGGTTCTGCTGAATCAATTCCTGCAATATTTCCTGCCACTGCTTAAAGTCACAGGGCCTCTCAATAAATACCTCATCGAGACTATTATTCAGCCTTTCGATATGTTTCTTTAATCTGAAGATATGACCGTGATAAACAGGAATCACCTCATACACACCATCACCAAATGTAAAGCCTCTGTCCAGTACAGAGATATTGGCTTTTTCAAGCGGTAGATATTGACCGTTCAGATAAACAATAGAAGACATATTGTGTTATTCAAGAAGTAGTCGGATGCTGTCCTTCATACGAACAATAATACCCCCTTCATTAACCGACTGCAGTGCAATTAATTCTGCCTCTGCGACTTCATCATTTGCGAGACTGATTTTCAGATTCCCCTGCACATCTCCCTTATTTAAGGGTGCGATATATTGTTCAGATAAATCAAATTTGGTTGTCAGCTTATTTTTCTGTCCTCTGGGAAAGGTGATATATAAATCGGAATTTATGCCCAGTCCCAGTTCCTCAATATCGCCCTTCCACACCTTTACAGAAGTAATATTTTCATTTGCAGCATATACTTTCTGTGTCTCAAAAAATCGGAAGCCATAACCAAGCAATGACTGACTGGCTTTCGCCCTTGCAGCATCGCTGTCAGTCCCCATCACCACTGTAATAAGTCGCATATCATCTCTCTTTGCCGAGGCAACCAGACAAAAACCCGCAGCCTCCGTGTGGCCAGTCTTGATACCATCAACACTAGGATCACGCCAAAGTAACTTGTTCCTGTTTTGTTGGGTAATATTGTTGAAGGTAAATTCCTTCACAGAATGCAGGGCATATATTTCAGGTGCATCCCTGATTAAAGCCGCTGCAAGAATTGCCATATCTTTGGCTGTCGTATAATGCTGCTCATCAGGCAGACCAGTACTATTTATGAAATGACTATTTGTCATTCCCATGTCACTGGCATATTGATTCATAAGCTCTGCAAATACTTCTTCACTTCCTGAAACATATTCCGCCAATGCCACACTGGCATCATTGCCAGACTGAATAATCACACCTTGCAATAAATCACCCAGTAATACTTTCTTGTTTACCTCTATAAACATGCGAGAACCGGGCATCTTCCATGCCTTTTCACTTATTAGTACTTCATCATCCTGTGAGATTCGTCCTGCAAGTAATTCGGCCGAAACAACATGAACTGTCATCATCTTGGTCAAACTTGCCGGGGAAATTCTCAGGTCAATATTTTTTGATGCCAGAATTTTTCCACTGTCAAAATCCTGAAGTAGATATGAATTTGCCTTAATGCCTGGCGGTGCAGGGATTGCAGTTGCTCCAGCATAAACAATACAGCTAAATAATAACTGTCCAATCAGTAATACAAGTATTTTTTTAATCATAGGTGTTATATATAAATATTTTAGTTAATGACGATATGATGATGTTCATCAAGCTGAATTAATTGTTGCACTATCCTGTCTGCATACTTTATGTCTGATAAAGGGCCTATTCTTACTCTATACAACGATCTGTTATCAACGACTACCTGGCTTATTTTTACCAGCGAGTCACCAATAGCATTTAATTTTCTGCGTAAATTTTCTGCATTGTCTAATTCAGAAAAAGCGCCAACCTGTATATAAAAATCCCCTGCTGATCCGTCAGAAGAACGTGTTTCCACAGGTACACCTTTCTTCCCGGCAACCTGCCCGGATGTATATCCTGGATCCACTACACGTATTTTCACCAGGGCCGTGCCTTTGGCAACAACATCAAGTTTTGTTGCGGCTGAATAAGACAGATCGATAATCCTGTTCTCATGGAAGGGCCCCCTGTCGTTTACCTTGACAACGACCTTTTTACCATTCCCAAGATTAGTCACTTCAACATAAACAGGTAATATTAAAGTTTTATGTGCCGCTGTCATTGCATACATATCGTAGGTTTCACCGCTTGATGTTCGTCTGCCATGAAACTTTTTACCGTACCAGGATGCAATTCCCTGTTGCGTAAATCCTCTGTTGTCATTCATTACATAATAACGTTTGCCAAAGACAACATAAGATTCCGGGTTTCCGTATTTACTTCTGGGTTCCGCTTTTGGCACGGCATCAGGCACAGATGAAGTATCTACAGGTCTATCAGGGGCACTATCGCGTTCAACGGTAACAGAAGAACATCCGGCAAATATCAGAAAGGTCAGTGGCAGAAGAACATGCCTGTAAAGTGTCAGTCTGAATATTCCTTGACTGTAAGTGATATTTTTCAACAGTAGCCTATTTCTCGTATTTGGTTTTTATTTCTTCTGACAGCTGATACACGGCCATGGCATATAATGCGCTGTGATTATAGCGCGTAATTACATAAAAGTTATGCAGTCCTATCCAGTAATCATTGCCATTTTTTTGCTCAAATTTCATCACTTTAACCAGGGTGGCTTCTGGAATATCCTGATCTGAAACGATGTCATATTTTTTCAGCTCCCCTGCCCTGGTATCTGGTTTCAATTCTTTATCTATTACAGCATCTACCCTGCTACCAGTAACACGTACAGGGAATGTCACGGGTGCTCCAGCTTCCCATCCATGCCGGTTAAAGTAATTCGCGACACTGCCAATTGCATCGACAGGGTTCTGCCACAGATCCTTTTTGCCATCTTCATCGAAATCCACAGCATAATTCCGGTAGCTGCTGGAAATAAATTGCGGGATCCCCATCGCCCCCGCATAAGATCCTTTTAGTGAAAGTGGATCCACATTCTGCTCCCTGGTCAGCAATAAAAACTGTTCCAGTTCACTACGAAAGAATTTTCCACGTTTTGGATAATGAAAAGCGAGTGTCGCCAGGGAATCCATCACTTTATCATTACCTTTATATTGTCCGTACTGTGTTTCCACACCTACAATCGCGATAATAATCTGCGGCGGAACACCATAGACTTGCTCGGCCCTGATTAAGGCATCTTTATATTTTTTCCAGAATGTAACACCCTTATTAATACGGGAATCTTTTAGAAATATTTTACGATATTTATACCAGGGCAGGCCTTCGGCAGGTTTGGACATGGCCTGTAGAACTCTATCTGAATACTTCGTGCCGCCAAACAATATTCTTAATTCATTGGTATCAAACCCGTGTTTATCGACCATTTCATCGATAAACTGATTTACCTGTCTGGAATCCAGCGATTGAGTAAAACCGATGTTCGGCAAGAACAAGATCAATATTAAACTGCCTTTTAGTAGATTACGCATACATATCCCTGATTGAAAAAATATATTAGATGATTTGTTGTTAGAGTACTTAGTCGGAAAGTATTCTGCGATGTGTCTGTATTGACATGAGAATACCGAAAGCCAGCATCAATGTAACCATTGATGTCCCACCATGACTGATTAAGGGCAAGGGCACGCCAACAACAGGTAACTGACCTGTCACCATACCCATATTGACAAATACATAGACAAAAAATGTCAGCGTTAGTGCCGCAGCCAGTAATTTCCCGTATGTCTGTTGTGCATTCATCGCGATATATAAACCTCTGGCAATGATGAACAGGTAAATAGAAAGCAGGAGCAGTACGCCCATCAAACCAAACTCTTCACAGTAGACTGCAAAAATAAAATCAGTAGATCGCTCTGGCAGGAATTCCAGATGAGACTGCGTACCATTTAGCCAGCCTTTGCCGTAGAACCCTCCTGATCCGATCGCAATCATAGACTGGATAATGTGGTAACCGGCACCCAGAGGGTCCTGTTCCGGATTAAACAGGGTCAGGACACGACGTTTCTGATAATCGTGCATAAAATGCCAGAGTACCGGTGCACACAGACTGGAAAGTGCGGCGAAGACCAAAATAAATTTCCAGCGCATTCCTGAAATAAACAGGACGGCAAGACCTGCAGTTGCCACCAATAATGAAGTACCCAGATCAGGCTGTTTTGCAATCAGGCCAACAGGAACCATGATCAATAAGCCGACAATAAAGATATTGCCCAGGTTTGGTGGCAATGTTTTGTGAGAAAGGTACCAGGCAACGACCATAGGCACAGCCAATTTCATAAGCTCGGAAGGCTGAAACCTGAAGAACCCCAGATCCAGCCAACGCTGCGCCCCCTTTCCCACATGCCCCACCCACAGTACAGCGACCAGCATGGCGATGCCTGTGAGAAAAACCCATAATGACCACCTTTCGATGACAGCCGGGGATAATTGTGCCACCAGAAACATTAATACAAAAGCAGCAGCCATTCGTGTAGCTTGTCTGATCAGGATACCAATATCTTCCCCACCGGCACTATAAAGTACCATCAAACCCAAACCACATAAGACCAACAGGCCAAAACACAAAGGCACATCCAGATGCAGTCGTTGCGAGAGCGATTGTTGTTCAAAATGGATCATTTAAGATTCCCCGACTCATCCAGCAAATAATGATCAAGTAATTGCCTGGCCATGGGTGCAGCGGTTGATGATCCGCCACCACCATTTTCTACAATAATAGCCAGGGCTATTACAGGCGCCTCGACAGGGGCAAATGCAATAAATAATGCATGGTCACGTAAATGTTCCGGCACATTCTCCTTATCATACTTTTCATCCTGTCCGATACCGATAACCTGTGCCGTCCCTGTCTTTCCGGCAAATTTATAAGCAGCTTTAGCGCCGCTGCGTCTGGCAGTCCCCCTGGCTCCATGCACAACATCTTCCATTGCCTGTATGATGTAATCCCAATATTCCTTGTTGTAGTCACTAACAAGATTCGGAGTTGCAGCTGGCAAGATCGTGATTTCGCCTGAAATAGGGTCGCTGGTTTTATTCACCAGTCTCGGGATGACACGTTTGCCCTGATTGGCCAAAGCTGCGGTTGCCGTAGCCAGTTGTAGCGGTGTCGCCAGGACATAACCCTGACCGATGCCAGCGATTAAGGTCTCACCCGGATACCATGGCTGATTTAAGGCACGACGTTTCCATTCGATAGAAGGAACCAGCCCACTTGATTCACCACCAATATCAATCCCGGTTTTATTCCCAAATCCAAAATTTGTCAGGGCCTTATTCAGTCTGGTAATACCAAGATCATGAGCCAAAGTATAAAAATAAACATCACAGGACTGCATAATTGCATAATTTAAATCCACATGCCCGTGTCCCGTCTTTTTCCAGTCTCGATACCTGTGACTATGTCCCTTTAATGAATACCAGCCCTTACACCAGGTCGTGTCACTGGCCTCTCTGACACCGGTTGTGAGTGCAGCGATTCCCAGAAATGGTTTTATGGTTGAACCCGGAGGATATTTACCATTCAGTGCCCGGTTGATAAGGGGTGTATCTTTGGCACTGAGTAATGCCTTATATGACTTGGAATCGATCCCGTTTACAAACGGATTTGGATCATAAGCAGGTGAACTGACCAGTGCCAATATGTCGCCGTTATTCGGATCTATGGCCACGATTGAACCACGCCTGCCCTGCAAAATGTTTGATGCAGCAGTTTGCAATGAATAATCGAGCGTCAAATAAACATTTTGACCGGGTTCTGGTGGTGTCCTTTCAAGCACGCGGATGATACGGCCCTGGGCATTGACCTCGACTTGCTGGTGACCTACATGGCCATGCAATATATCCTCGTAGGCTTTTTCGACACCCAGCTTTCCAATGTGACTCGTACCCAGATAGTTTGACTCATCAATCTTCTGCAGATCTTTCTCATCAATGCGGCCGACATATCCCAAAACATGTACCAGACCAGATTTCTCAGGGTAGTGGCGATAGGGTCGGGCAACGACTTCAACACCAGGAAATTTGTGTCGTTCGACTGAGAAACGCGCAATTTCATCCCCTGACAGTTTAAATTTAAGCGGAATACTTTCAAAACGTCTTTTAGCCTGCCGTAGTTTTTTGAAGCGCTTGATACTTTCTTCATCTATCTCCATCAATCCGGAAAGTTCATCTATTGTCTTGTCCAGACTCTCTATTTGTTCCGGAATCAATTCCAGACTAAACGAGGGTTGATTATCTGCCACCAGAACACCGTCTCGACTGTAAACCAGTCCCCGAATCGGTGGGATCGGTAACACTTTGACTCTGTTACTCTGGGACAAGGTAGTAAAGTGTTCATGTTGAATAACCTGCAAATAGAAAAGGCGTCCAATAAGTACCATCACCAGCAAAATAATTATTAGCGCTGCAGTATAGACACGAAAGCGAACGAGTCTTGTTTCTTCCTGGATATCTTTAAGTGTAAATTGTAAGCCCATAGCTGATGCGTATTGCTATCAGCTTACGTGATATTTACGGCGCATATCCCTGAGGATAACAAACAACCAGGGCCACAAGACCATACTGCTAAACGCAGGTGCCCAATATGCCCATGTCTGGGGGGGTAATCCCATAATGCCTGTTATCCACGAGGCAATAAGTAAATAAAATATGATGATGAAGCCTATCAGACAGGATTGCTGAACCAGTGGAAAGATTCGAAAACGCTTATGCATCTGCAAAATAAAATAGGCTATCAATGCCAGGCCCAGGGCATTTTGTCCCAGTAAGGCACCCTGTTGCACGTCGAGCAACAGGCCCAAACACCATGCAGTACCGATACCTACCCTGCCGGGTAATGCCATGCACCAGTAAATGAGCACCATCGCGACCCAGGCAGGGCGCCAGGGATCGGCCCAGGCCGGCAAGGGCAAAGCCGTTAACAAAAATGCTATTAACAAACTTATAAATATTATCCAGCCACCGGCATTTTTATCTAGCATTATGGTCTCGCTGGTATATCCGCATCATCTGCCAGAGATTCAAAATCTGCCAACGACCTGGAGCGCCTTTCAGGCCAGACCAGCAAAACTTCCCGACTCTTTTCAAGTTGCGCGCTGGGAATAATCGTTACCTTGGCAAAAGGTTCTCCGGGAACACGGCTGATAGTATGAACAACACCCACGGGATATCCCGGAGGAAACCTGCTTCCCAGTCCTGAAGAAACCACCAGGTCACCTTCCCTGATATCAACGTTATTGGTTAGATGTTCCAGTTGCAAAATATGATTTTGCCCGGTGCCCACGGCAACTGATCTTAATCCATTACGATTGACTTGCACTGGAATAGCATGGGTGGGGTCAGTTAATAAAAGAACAGTACTGGAAAATGGTCCGACGTGAACTATTTGCCCCATCACACCGTGGGCATCAACAATAGGCTGCCCATCATAAGCACCTTCACGCTGCCCCTTGTTAATCACAATCTGATGCCTGAACGGTTGTAAATCAACTGCTAATAATTCTGCAATGAGTACCCGCTCGTCAAGCCTCTCGGATGACTGCAACATTTCCCTGAGACGCTCATTTTCTGCTTCAAGAATTTCAAATTTCTGTATTTTTGAGCTGAGCACTAATTGTTCATCACGCAGTAAAGCATTTTCTTCCACCAGCCTGGCTCGTGTTGTCAGCGCCTCTATTGCCCAATTAGTGACTGTAACTGGCAGATTAGCAACATACTGTAAGGGATAGACAAAGACCGAAAGTGTTGAGCGCAGTTTCTCCAGATGACCTTGTCGATGATCAACAGTCATCATAATTAATGAGGCCAGAATGAACGCAACAATGCGAACATTGGCGGATGGACCCTTTAGAAACAGCGTACTAATCGTCTGCCTCCTTCTTGATGAATAATGTCAGGCTATTCAACAGCCAGGATATCGTTACCGTACTCCTCTATCATTTCAAGGTAACGACCACCGCCTCTAGCAACACAGGTCAGGGGATCTTCTGCAATAATTACAGGCAAACCTGTTTCCTCCATTAACAGTCGATCAAGATCACGCAACAATGCACCACCACCCGTAAGTACCAGACCTACCTCGGCAACGTCAGAACCAAGCTCTGGTGGTGTTTTTTCCAGTGCATTCTTAACGGCACCGACAATCCCGGACAGGGGTTCCTGTAAAGCCTCCAGGATCTCATTACTGTTCAGCGTAAAACTACGTGGGATACCTTCTGCAAGATTACGACCACGAACCTCCATTTCTTTCACTTCATTACCGGGATAGGCACAACCAATTTCGATCTTGATTCGTTCCGCGGTAGATTCACCAATCAGGCTACCGTAGTTTCGACGAATATAATTAATGATCGCCTCATCAAATCTGTCCCCACCGATACGCACTGAATCGGCATATACAATCCCGTTCAAAGATATCACTGCAACTTCGGTAGTGCCGCCACCAACATCAAGCACCATAGAGCCTTTTGGGTCACTCACCGGCATCCCGGCACCAATCGCTGCCGCCATAGGTTCCTCAATCAAGTGTACAGTTCTGGCACCGGCACCACTGGCAGATTCCCGTATGGCACGTCTCTCCACCTGTGTTGAACCACAGGGGACACATACCAGTACCCGGGGACTCGGCTTAAACATGGTTGCACCATGAGCACGATGCATAAAATACTGAAGCATTTTTTCAGTCACTGTGAAATCTGCAATTACACCATCTTTCAATGGCCGGATCGCTGTGATATGTCCAGGCGTCCTGCCCAACATCAATTTTGCTTCAGCACCCACAGCCATGATAGATTTGGTGTTGATTTTATTCCCGTCATTCCTCACGGCAACGACAGAAGGTTCATTCAAAACAATGCCCTTACCACGGACATAAATAAGTGTGTTGGCTGTACCCAAATCGATCGAAAGATCGTTAGAGAACAGGCCTCTGATTTTATTAAACATGGATTACTTTGATTTACTTTATGGTTGTTTTAAAAATGATACGTTTTGGCGGAAAAAACCTGTTACTCTCCGCCCGGAAACAAGCTTCCAACGCGTTTGCTGTGGAGTCACCCAGGGTGCTTATTTTACTCATTTTCTGACTTTTCATGGGTGATTTAGGGCTCCTGCAGAATCTTCCTGCTTAATCGGGTAACTGTATCAACGAGTATCGCTTTGGGCAAGTGATAGAATGTGATAAATTTTTGATTTTCAACAAATTAATGGCAGGATCTTGAATGTCTCTAGATAAATCTGATATCGACAAAATCGCCTGGTTGGCACGTATCTCTATTTCGGAAGAGGATACCCCGAATTACCTGCACGACGTGTCCAATATCCTGGAGCTGGTCGAGAAAATGAATAATGTAGATACAGACAATATCGAACCGCTTGCCCATCCACTGGAGATCACTGCCAGACTCAGGGACGACAAGGTCACAGAAACCGATCAGCGGGCACATTTTCAGGAAATTGCCCCTGCTGTAGATAATGGCCATTACCTCGTTCCCAAGGTGATTGAATAATCTAAATAGAGTAAGGGATAGCAAATTCCTCCAGACAATGGACTCGGTGTTAACTTATCTGGTTGACACATGATCAAAAAATAATATACGAAACATTAACTACATGTATAAGAAAACAATCAAACAACTTTCAAGCGCATTACAAAATAAAGATTTTAGCAGTGAAGAACTCGTGTCGTCTTATCTGCAACGATGTGACTCACACAATACAGATTTAAACTGTTTCATTAGTTTGATGCCTGAGACTGCCATAGCACAGGCCAGGTCTGCAGATAAAAAAATACAAAATGGTGAAGCAGGTCCACTCACAGGTATTCCCCTGGCACATAAAGATATCTTTTGTACCAACGGTACAAAAACTTCCTGTGGTTCAAGTATGCTGGATAATTTTATTGCGCCTTATGATGCGACTGTTGTTACTCGTTTGAATGAGGCAGGGATGGTGACATTGGGTAAAACCAATATGGATGAATTTGCCATGGGCTCAACAAACGAGACCAGCTTTTATGGTGCGGTTAAAAATCCATGGGACACAGATCGTGTCCCCGGTGGATCTTCAGGTGGATCAGCTGCAGCAGTAGCCGCCAAACTTGCCCCTGTTGCCACAGGCACGGATACCGGTGGTTCGATCAGGCAACCCGCTTCCTTATGCGGGATTACCGGCCTGAAACCCACCTATGGCAGGGTTTCACGCTATGGCATGATTGCTTATGCCTCCAGTCTTGACCAGGGAGGCCCGATAACACAAACGGCTGAAGATGCCGCCATCATGTTAAATGCCATGGCAGGTTTTGATGAACGTGACTCAACATCAGCAGAACAAGCCGTTGAAGATTACACAAAAAATCTCAATGAAAGTCTTGATGGATTGAAGATAGGTTTACCCAAACAATATTTT
The DNA here is from genome assembly GCA_049189775.1 of Gemmatimonadota bacterium. Taxonomy (GTDB): domain Bacteria; phylum Pseudomonadota; class Gammaproteobacteria; order Eutrophobiales; family Eutrophobiaceae; genus SMWN01. The sequence goes on from JAIVVP010000005.1 coordinate 20,098, forward strand.
CATGGTCAACTCGATGCCAGTATCGAATCTGTAATTCAAGCGGGTGTTAAAGAGTTAGAAAATCTTGGTGCAAATGTTAAAGAAATTGAATTGCCGAATTCAGAACTTTCTATTCCTGCATATTACGTAATTGCATCAGCAGAATGTTCATCCAACCTGGCACGTTTTGATGGGGTTCGTTTTGGACATCGCTGTGATGATCCGGAAGATTTAACTGATCTATATTTACGTTCACGCGCTGAAGGTTTTGGTAAAGAAGTAAAACGACGCATCATCACCGGGACTTATGTTTTGTCTGCCGGTTATTACGATGCCTACTATCTAAAGGCACAAAAACTTCGTCGCTTGATACGTGATGATTTTCGCAAAGCGCTTGAAGATGTTGACGTCATT
>JAIVVP010000006.1:0-18047 GCA_049189775.1 Gemmatimonadota bacterium
ACGGCGACAGTATCGTCATTAATCCTGATAATCTCGACGTTATTAATGCTCATTGCTGAACTGGTTTCTACTATAACGTCGGCTACGTGGCTTCCCAGATCATCAGCTGCTAATAACCCGTTTTTGTTATGAATTTCATCGAAGTCATCAATAGAAACCAGTAACAGGGCTCCATCTTCGTGAGCATCATCAAGTCTTTGGTAGAGCTTAACTCTATTGATGAGTTTGTTCTGTAACAGCTGGGTATCATCCACACTGGTTTCACCAGCATGTTTATTCATTGCACGATACACAGATTTTTTTAACAGGGAGATTGATAGACCCTCTTTATTGAGGTAATCATGGGCACCATATCGGAACGCCCTGACAGCTATTTTTTCGTGGCCCTGATCTGTAGTTATGATCGTTGCCGGGAAATTTTCGCCAGTTTTACATATCCTCAGCCAATCAAGACCATTACCATTTGTTCCCAGTTTGAAATTCATGATTAGCAGGTCAAATTCGTGCCATGGGAAGGTGTTATCAGGACAGCCTTGTTCAGGTTCATATTCCTTGACTTCGGCGTTCGGAAAATTTTGTGAGAAAAAACGTAACAATACACGCCGAAATCTCGCTGATCTGTCAATAACCAAAACCTTATTGATGTTCAGATCTGACATAAATTTCCCTGTTTTCTCTATGTATGAATAACTAAAATGCCATAGTGGCTTGTTAACTAGGTCATTGTGCATCTGCTTGCACACTCTGTCACCATAAATCTCAGAGTGATTTTAACTTAATTTTACCATTGAAAACCAGATGCAGTTGATGGTTCTGGAATAAAAACATACATTCCGCTAACATTGGCCAACGCCATTAATAATAAGTAGCAATAATGGGAACCAGGAAATCACACACAGTTAAATTTATCGGTCTTTCAGAGCATGAAGATAAAGTGCTGAATGCTATTTTCATGTTGTCCAGGACAAGGCCAACTTCATTTAGTCTCTATGATGAAGATGAAGCTGGCAAACCAGAAATGATGATAGTGAATTTCGATGATGCTGATTCAGTTCATGAGTGGCAGTCACTGTGTATTGAGGACACTGAATATTCTTCTATTCCCGCGGTGCGAGTTACGCGTATAAGGTCCAGAGATACGGAGAATTATTATACACGACGACCATTTATTGCGACGAGAATGCTCTCTTTGTTTGAAAGAGTGGCAGCTAAAGAGCTTGATTCGTATGCTGACGGTGCATTTAATGATACTCAATTATTGGAAGCTACTGATCCTGACCCTGATATCAAGCAAGATGCATCTGTATCAGTTGAGACTGAAGGAAAAAGCCTGAATTCAGTGCTGGTTGTTGATGACAGTTTGCCGGTAAGAATCCAGATGAATATGGCGTTAAAAGGCTACGTAAACAATGTTGATTTGGCAGAAACTGGAGAAAAGGCACTGGAATTGATCAAGGGCAATCGCTACGACATAATCTTTCTGGATGTTATTTTGCCGGGAGTAGATGGCTACGATCTTTGTAAAACAATAAAAGCAGATGATACCTGTAAAGACACACCTGTAGTTATGCTCACGGGAAATTCATCTGCTGCGGACCAGATTAAAGGTAATCTTGCCGGGTGCGACTCCTACCTGATTAAACCTGTGAAAGCTGATCTTTTTAAAGAAACAATTACGCGATATATTTAATAGCTTCTGCTAGCTACTTTCCCCTGCTGTAATCAGACCTCAACTACCTCTGTTTCCATGATGTTCCCCTGTGGTGGCTGCAGAAAATAACCGGAGATAAGATCCAGATTACAACTCATCACTGTCATCATTGCATCATTATCCTCAATCTTGGTTGCTACTGATATGCATGAAAATTCCTTGCCTGTGTTGATGATTTTTATAATTTCATTTTCAGCCATTTTGTTTTCACTGGTGAATGGCGAAAATATTATAAAATCAAATTTAGATTGAGACAGGATATTCTCAAGATTTGAAGAATCGGTGATTTCAGATAGTGCAAAAAGGATGTTAGATTTTTCACCAAGTGACTTGATCAAAAAGCTAGCTTGTTTCTCATAATCCCTGTAGTTGTCGAGGCTTATTTCCAGAACAAGGGAATTGGCTATATCTGAAGCTCCATGCACAATCAGTTCTGATTCCAGCCACTTTGAAAACATCATGTCTGTTAGTGATTCTTCTGTTAAAGAAATAAAAAAACCGGGATTTACTGACTCAGCTGAGGTTTTCTTAGCACTTTCCTGCAAACATGAACTGATTACCCATCTGTCCATTTCCATTTGCATTTCTTTATTTTCCACAACTGGAATGAATTCTCTTGCTTCAATGGTCTCACCATCAAGGTCGATCAAACTGATTCTAACCTGATAATATTCCATGGACTCGAATCTTGAATCCATATCGGAGAGTTTCACAAAGGACTGATATTGAGGTTTTACTCGATTTTCACTGAATGCATTTATTACATTAGCGAGCAATTTCTCATCGATTTCTATTTCATCTTTATTTTTTGCCTCGTTGCTTACATATGAATGTCCAGATTTGTCCCTGGCAGCGCGACAGGCAATATCGAGCTGTTGCATAATAGTCTCTGCATCTGTAGGTTCATCAGATATATAGACCGAGGCCATGCTGAGAGAGAATCCTATGTTCTTACCATCTATCTCGAATTTAGTATTATTAAAATGCTTGCAAAGTTGTTCGCATATGGCCGTGCCTTTATCATCTTTCTCGTAATTGTGAATCAATATAGCAAGACTTGAGTCACCGATCCTGGTTACCTCTCCAGTATGTTCCGAGTCAGTGACAAGTTTTAAAATTTCCTCTGATATAAAATTCGCGGTCTTATCTGCTGACAGCATACCAATGTCATCTTTCAGCGAGTGGAACTTGTCAATTTCGATGAAAATGACAAGGTCTTTATCTTTTACCGTCTCAAGGGAACGATAAAATTTTTCTTTTTTGTAGCTATGTACGGATATCTGCTCTGTGATTGCTTTCTTCGTATCTTCCTTGTATTTTTTTAGTGCGTTGTTAATGGATTCAACCATACGGCCCTTGGTCAGGCCTTCTTTTCTCAGGTAATCCTGTGCGCCATATCGAAATGCATTAACAACAGTTTCTTCGTTGCCCTGCGCAGTTAACATGATTGTTGGGGGGAAATTGCTGGAAGACTTGTACAGCCTGAGCCACTCGAGGCCACTTTCTCCGTTACCCAGATCATAATCCAGGATAATCAGGTCATATTTGACCCAGGGAAAGGTTCCAGAAGGTTTGCCATCGGCAGGGTCATAGACATCAACGGCGGCGCCTGGACAGACAGACCCAAAAAACTTGATCAATAGATTCCTAAAATCTACCGAATCGTCAATGACGAGGATCTGGTTTATATTTTGTTCAGACATTTAGGGAAACCAAGTACATTAATCCATACATAGTTGGTTGGGAATTATATCCATCGGTCGGGAATTATATCCAATTGTTAGCCCAGTGACGAGAAAAAATACCAGCTGGTAAAATTCTAAAAAGCGATGATAGTTTTGTGGGCTGTTTCAGGATCTTCTCTAACCAGCTTTGGTAACAGATAGCCAGGCAGCCTTTTTTGTACCTCTTGCATGAGTAATCTTGCGCTGGATTCATCGACCTCAAAGTGGCTTGCCCCTGAAACAGGGTCCAACAAATGCAGATAGTACGGGATAATCCCATGGCTAAACAAGGCCTCACTTAAGTCCACCAGCGCCCGGGCAGAATCATTGATGCCTTTTAATAGTACGGATTGGTTAAATAATGGAATATTATGGTTTCTTAGCTTCAATATGGCTTGTTCCACTGATTTATCCAGTTCATTGGCATGATTTACATGTAAAACAATCGCAAGCTGTAAATGAGTTCTGGTTAACCAGTCCAGGCATGCATCATTGATCCTTTCAGGGACGACCACTGGAAAACGGGTGTGGATCCGTAGTCGTTTTAGATGGGGAATTTCAGCCAGTCGTGAAACCAGTTCAGAAAGACGTTCATCTGAAACAGACAGGGGATCACCGCCACTCAGGATCACTTCTGTGATACTGGTGTCTTTGTGCAGATATTCTATGGCCTTTTGCAGATTTTCCCCTGATGGATTTGAATCGGAATAGGGGAAATGCCTGCGGAAGCAGTATCGACAGTGAATGGCACAGGCACCTGTCAGGACAAGTAACACTCTTCCATGATATTTATGCAGCAAACCGGGAGCAGCCTGACGCTTAACTTCATTAAGCGGATCTTTGCTAAAGCCAGTTTGATCGATTTCTTCTTCAGCAGAAGGCCATATTTGCCTGAACAAGGGATCAGCAGAATCATTTTGATTCATTTTGCTGATAAACCCTGCAGGTACTCGCAATGGAAAGTCCTGGTTCGCCTGTCGTGAGATCAATGAAGAATCTTTAATATCCAGTTCATTGAGTAATTTCTCAGGTGAGGAGCTTGCCTGCTGTAATATGTTCTTCCAATTTCTATGCTGCATGTCTTCCCATAATCACGGTATGATGCGAAATTATTTTACAGAATATTTGGAAGAGATGTTCATGGCAACGTATAGCACTAATGAGTTCAGGGCCGGCCTGAAAATTATGATTGATAATGACCCATTTGCCATCCTGGTGAATGAGTTTGTAAAACCTGGCAAAGGACAGGCCTTTAACCGCGTTAAAATGCGCAATCTCAAAAATGGTCGTGTCCTTGAAAGAACCTATAAATCTGGTGAATCCGTAGAGGCAGCAGATGTCATGGATACGGACATGCAATATCTCTATAACGATGGTGATACCTGGTATTTCATGGATCAAACGACTTTTGAACAATATCCAGCAGACAAACCGGCCGTAGAAGATGCTGCGCAGTGGTTAAAGGGTGAAGAGATATGTGAAGTCACCTTGTGGAATGGATCGCCATTATCGGTCGCAGCCCCGAATTTTGTCATTCTTCAAATTACAGATACAGATCCGGGCCTGCGAGGTGATACTGCATCAGGTGGTTCGAAGCCGGCGACACTGGAAACGGGTGCCGTCGTCAAGGTGCCTTTGTTTATCGAGAATGAAGAGCTGATTAAGATTGATACTCGAACAGGGGAATATGTCAGCAGGGCCAAGGATTAGAGTTTCCACAACACAACATCTAAATAATTATTTTCATTGAAGTGAACTTCTAAATGTCAGAGTCCTGGCGTCCGACCGCTGATAAGCAATTAATCGAGCTGAGGGCTGACACGTATAGCAAAATACGTCAGTTCATGGCCGAACGGAATATACTGGAGGTTGAAACGCCAGTTTTGTCACATGCGACGGTCACAGATGTACAATTGCACAGCTTTCGTAGTGAATATTCCAGTCCACAAACAAGCTCAGCCAGGACTTTATATCTGCAGACATCACCTGAATACGCCATGAAACGCTTATTGGCATCGGGAACAGGTGCTATTTACCAGATATCCAGAGTCTTTAGAAATGAAGAACAAGGCAAGCTTCATAATCCGGAATTTACCATGCTGGAGTGGTACCAGCCTGACTATGATCATCATCAATTAATGCAGGAATTTGAGATGTTGTTGAATCTCTTTGCCATCACCCAGTGTGAAAAATCAACATATGCCGAAATATTTATACAACATACAGGCCTGGATCCACATACATGCGATACCAATGAATTAACCATGCTGGCCCAACAGTATGGTTTGTCATCAAGCATAGAAGAACGCCCGGTATTACTGGATTTTATTTTTAGTAACAAAATTACCTCAACCCTGGGCAACAGCAGGCCATTGTTTGTATATGATTATCCTGCGTGCCAATCTGCCCTGGCAAAACTCAGTGACGGAGCTCCAGAGGTCGCTGAACGTTTTGAATTATTTATCAATGGTATGGAGATCGCCAACGGCTTTCATGAATTGACAGACGCAGCAGAACAACTTGCCAGGTTTGAACAGGATTTAGCATTGAGAAAAAAAGAAAAACGTCCAGACCTGGCCATTGATCATTTGTTTCTGGATGCCCTGAAACAGGGTCTTCCTGACTGCGCAGGCGTTGCCGTGGGTATCGATCGACTGTTAATGGCAATGACAGGGGCTAAAGACATTCGTGAAGTACTCACTTTCCCAATTGAGAATGCCTGAGAGGATGGTCATAAACAATGTTTGATGTTCAGGATATCCTCTCCGAAACTGGCCCGCTAGCAGATCGCATTGATGGCTTTACCGTACGTCCTCAACAGCAACGACTGGCACAGACGATTGCCGATGTCCTGAACAATGATGATTCGCTGGTGTGTGAGGCAGGTACGGGAACAGGCAAGACCTTCGCTTATCTGGTGCCGGCACTGCTGTCTGGCAAACGTGTGATCATTTCAACGGGCACCAAACATTTGCAGGATCAATTGTATTACAAAGATCTGCCAATCGTACGCAAGGCATTAAATGTACCGGTAGTGACAGCTTTGCTCAAAGGCAGGGCGAATTATCTTTGCCTGCATAGACTTGAAAATGGTGATGAAAATTTTCGATATGCCACGAAAGAAGATTTGTCTGACATTCCCATGGTCAAAAAATGGGCAGCGCAGACAGACAAAGGCGATCTGGCTGAACTAATAGAGTTGCCAGAAGATGCGGCAATTCGTTCAAGGATTGTCTCGAACACAGAAAACTGTTTGGGGCAGGACTGCAGTTTTTATGATGATTGTTTCGTGTTCAAGGCCAGGCGCAAGGCGAACGAAGCCGAAGTCGTCGTGGTTAATCATCATTTGCTTCTGGCTGATCTGGCATTACGTGAATCAGGCTTTGGCGAAGTCTTGCCCAGGGCAGATACAATTATCTTTGATGAAGCGCATCAATTACCGGCACTGGCCTCTGAATTTTTCAGTCAGTCCTTGAGTAGTCGTCAATTCAGTGAATTATTTAGCGATACTACGGCGGCTTATCTAGGCGATGCCAACGATATGCCAGAAGTACAGGACGCGATCCGGGAGTGTCAAACCAGTCTGCGTAAATTTCGCCTGAGTTTTGGTCATAAGGAAAAACGTGTGGCGTGGAATGAGGTATATGCTGATAAAAAAGTAAAAAAGGCATTGCAGGATTTTCGGGATAAGCTGAGTTCACTGGAAAAATATCTTGATAGCCTGGCAGGGCGTTCTAAATCGCTGGAAAATTGTTGGCGACGATGTAGCAATATGATCGGAATGCTACAAACATTTATTGAAAGGGAATCAGAAGACCTGGTGCAATGGCTGGAAACCAGAGGTCAGGGATTTCTGCTACATCAAACGCCACTGGATATTTCAGCAACATTTCAGTCGCGCCTGGCAGAACATGGTTGTAATTGTATCTATACTTCAGCCACGCTGTCTGTTGCAGAGGATTTCTCACATTTCACTGATCAACTTGGTTTGTCAGAGACCACGGCGCAAAGCTGGGACAGTCCATTTGATTACCAAAAGCAGGCCTTGTTATATCTGCCACAAGGCATGCCAGAACCCAATGAATCAGTTTATACAGAAGCAGTTGTTAATATGGCATTGCCTGTGATTGAAGCAAGCCAGGGCCATGCGTTTTTGTTATTCACCAGTCATCGTGCCATGAATGAGGCCTATGATTTATTGCAAGATAGAATTGACTATCCTCTTATGCGCCAGGGGGATGCGCCCCGATCAGAATTATTGCAATCATTCCGCAAGACGGAGCATGCTGTTTTATTGGGCACCAGCAGTTTCTGGGAAGGTGTTGATGTCAGGGGCAAGGCATTGTCCTGTGTCATTATAGACAAATTACCTTTTGCCCCGCCAGATGACCCTGTATTTCGCGCACGCGCCGCCAGGATGCAGGAAAATGGGCAAAATCCATTCATGACGTATCAATTGCCACAGGCCGTGATCAGTTTGAAACAAGGTGTAGGTCGATTGATACGTGATGCCAGCGATTATGGTGTGTTGATGATTTGTGATCCAAGACTCAAAAGCAAATCTTATGGCAGGGTATTTCTCAAGAGCTTGCCGGACATGAAAAGGACTACAGAACTTGCGGATGTCGATGCATTCTTTTTTGAAAGAATGCAGGGTGATGCTGAGTGATTTATGGGTAGTCTTTGTCCGAAATGAAATTATCACTCAGGCAAATTGTTTATTACAGGGTGTTGTTGTGTATCAGCCTGGTGGTCATTACCTATCTGGCAACAACTGCATTGGAGTTTACCGTTGTCTCATCAAGTTACGACAAGATAAATCATTTCGCTGCCTTCCTTGTTTTAGCAATGCTGGTGGATTTCTCATTTCCGAATTCCCGTTTCAATTCGGCTAAAATATTTTTATTGATCGCATATGGCATTTCATTAGAAATCATTCAACATTTCCTGCCACACAGAATGTTTTCATTATTTGATATTGCTGCAGACAGTCTTGGATTACTTGCCTATGGCTTGTTAATTCCTTTCATTAAAAGATTACCTGCTTGTAGCGATCGGTGGTCTAACTAACAATATGAATGATCATTATAAAATAGAGCCATCTCATCAGGACTACGCAGAGCTATTGCAGATCACAGATACGCATATCTTTGCTGATGAAAAAGATACGTTTGATGATGTCGATACCCAGGCCTCACTCAAAGAGGTGCTGGGTCTCGCCAGAGAAAATGATTGGCCTGTAGATACCATTTTAGCCACGGGTGATCTGGTACATGATGCAAGAACCATTGCCTACGAAAGATGGTTAGAGGTATTCACCTCGATTGAAGAGCCGGTATTTTGTTTGCCCGGTAATCATGATTCTCCAGGCTTGATGTATGAGCTGCTGAATACCAGTAACGTCCATACTTCAAAATCCATAGAAATAGGTGCATGGTTAATCATCATGCTGGATTCCTTTCTATTGAACACCCATGCCGGGAAACTTCAACAAGACGAACTGGATTTATTGGGTGAGTTGCTGGGAAGACATCAGGATAAGCATGTGCTGGTATGTTTACACCATCCTCCAGTTGAAATTGGTAGTGTCTGGATGGACGGCATGCGATTAAATAATCCACAAGAATTTTTTGAGGTATTGGATAGATTTCATCACGTCAAGGCAGTGCTATGGGGGCATATTCATCAGGAATTCAACGCTGAGCGAAAGGGTGTACGCCTGATGGCATCGCCCTCTACCTGTGTACAATTTATGCCAGAGTCTGGCGAATACCGAAAAGATGGTCGTGCGGCTGGCTATCGTTATCTGAAACTTCATTCCTCTGGCGAAATTGAGACTTATGCCAGACGTTTAAATGAAAATAATGGCTGATAAGCTTTGTTGCAATTGAGGGTTATTTCAGTGAATATTGCGACGCAATATATTGAAGCAGCAAGCGATGACACATAATAACAATAATAAACCGTCACAACTGAAGAAAACCCCCTTATACGATCTGCACTGTGAACAGGGCGCGCGCATGGTGCCGTTCGCAGGCTATGAAATGCCAGTTTCATATCCCATGGGGATCAAACAGGAACATATACATTGTCGTACGCATGCCGGATTGTTTGATATCTCGCATATGGGTCAAATCAGGCTGCAGGGAAAGCAGGCTGTGTCTTTGCTCGAGTCATTAATCCCGAGCAAGATTTCTGATCTGAAACAAGGCCAACAGAAGTACTCGATCCTGAGCAATGACCGTGGTGGTATTCTGGACGATATCATGGTGACCAACATGGGTGATCACCTGCTGTTGGTGGTGAATGCAGCATGCAAACATGAGGATGTTGAATACCTGCAGTCCATGATGCGTGATATGAGCAATGAAGATTGTCAGCTTGAATTTCTGCAGGACAGGGCATTGATGGCACTACAGGGGCCAGCGGCGGCCAGCGTATTAGAGGAATTTTCAGCAGAAACAAGCAGGCTGCATTTTATGCAGGGTGGAGTATTTAATATTCAGGATATTCCATGTGTGATTAATCGCTGTGGCTATACTGGTGAAGATGGATTTGAGGTTTCAATCCCTGCCGGACGCGCTGAAGATTTAGCCAGACTATTATTAAAGAATGATAAAGTCAGGATGATTGGCCTGGGGGCACGGGATACACTGCGTCTTGAGGCAGGACTCTGTCTTTATGGCCATGATATAGGACTTGAAACCAGCCCTGTAGAGGCAGCCATTGAATGGATCATTGCCGATAAAACAAATAAAGGTAGTTGCCCGGGGGCAGAAATTATCTGGCAACAACTGGCATCTGGAGTTACACGACGACGAGTTGGTCTTATGATGGAAGGCAGGGTGCCACTGAGGGAGGGGATGGATGTTCTGGACGATTCAGGACAGCTTGCAGGATGCATAACAAGTGGCGGGTTCAGTCCGACACTGGGTAAACCGATAGCCATGGCATATATCAAATCTGAATTTGCCAATACAGGTAGTCAATTACAGGTAAATATTCGCAACAAAAATTATCAGGTTGAAACAGTGGCGCTGCCTTTTGTTAAGCACCGTTACCACAGAAGCAATTAATACAGGAGGGTTGAGACAAATGAGTGAGTTGAAATTTACACAAGATCACGAATGGATCAGGCTGGAGGATGATGGCACAGCGACAGTAGGTATTACTGACTATGCGCAGGAACAACTGGGTGATGTAGTTTATGTTGAATTACCTGAGGTCGGCAGAGAACTTGGTAAAGACGATGAAGCTGCCGTGGTGGAATCAGTCAAGGCGGCTGGAGAAATAAAAATGCCATTAACCGGGACGGTACTTTCGATCAATGAAAGCCTCGAAGATGAACCGGAAACAGTCAATACAGATCCTGAAGGTGATGGCTGGTTTATGACCATCAGTATCAACAATCCCGAGGAAGTTGATGCATTGATGGATGATAGTGCCTATAACGAATTTCTAAGCGGTCTTTAACTGGTATGTTTTTGCGGCATGAGTAACGAAAAAGAGTCCTTATCTGAACTTGAAATGCGTGGCGATTTTGTTCGCCGTCACATTGGCCCTGATCGGGAACAAATTGCTGAAATGGTCGCGGCACTCGGTTTGTCATCACTTGATGACATCATAGAAAGAGCCGTGCCAGAAAGTATCATTGCAGCCGAACCACTGACATTGACTGAGAATTACAGTGAACGCGCAGTGGGAACTTATATGCGCAAGATGCGAGAGCGTAACAAGGTCTTTACCAGCATGATTGGGCTGGGGTATTACGGCACTATCATGCCAGCCGTTATCAAGCGCAATGTTCTGGAAAATCCTGCCTGGTATACCGCCTACACACCTTACCAGGCAGAAGTCAGCCAGGGGCGTCTGGAGGCACTGTTAAATTTTCAGCAGATGATCATGGATCTTACCGGCATGGAATTGGCGAATGCCTCCTTACTGGATGAGGCAACGGCCGTTGCAGAAGCCATGGCCATGTCAAAGCGAGTAAGTAAATCAAACTCAAATACATTTTTTGTCGATGAAGATTGTTTCCCACAAACCATAGCCGTGGTCGAAACAAGGGCCAAATCACTTGGCTTTGATATAGTCGTTGGCAATCCCTATACGGAGCTACAGCAGCACGAAATATTTGGTGTTGCTATTCAATATCCTGGCACCAGTGGCGAAGTACGTGATATTAGTTCAGTCGTGGAGACCGCTCATACACAATCTGCATTGGTCACAGTCGCTGCTGATATCCTCAGCCTGGTCATACTTAAACCACCAGGTGAAATGGACGCAGATATTGTTGTAGGTAGTACCCAAAGGTTTGGTGTGGGTATGGGCTATGGTGGCCCTCATGCTGCTTATTTTGCAACTCGTGAAAAGTATAAGCGTTCCATACCGGGTCGAATCATCGGCGTTTCAGTAGACAATCGAGGTGAAAAGGCCCTGCGCCTTGCCTTGCAAACACGTGAACAACATATCAGGCGTGATAAAGCGACAAGTAATATCTGTACCTCGCAGGTCTTGCTTGCCGTCATCGCCGGTTTTTATGCCATCTATCATGGAACCTATGGACTCAAATGTATTGCCAAACGTGTTCATCGTCTCACACAAATTCTGGTTGCTGGCCTGGAACAACTGGGTTTTGAAATTATCAACCAGAGTTATTTCGATACAATTGTTGTGCACGTTCCTGGCCGTGCCCGCCGCATCATCGCCCGTGCCCGCGAGGCGAAGATCAATTTGCGTAAGATAGATGCAGATCATATTGGTATCTCGGTTGATGAAACAATTCGACGCAATGAGATAAAAGCACTGTGGCGTGTGTTTTCTGCAAACGCAGATAATGAACTTGGTGTTCAGAAAATTGATGACATTATAAAGGAATGCATTCCTGAGTCACTGTACCGTAACAGTGAAATATTGACGCATCCGGTATTTGAACGTTACCACTCTGAAACAGAGATGATGCGATATATGCAAAAATTGTCGCGAAAAGATATTGCACTGGATCGTGCCATGATTCCATTGGGTTCCTGCACAATGAAGTTAAATGCTGCCACAGAGATGCAGGCACTGTCTCTACGTGAATTCAGCGCCATGCACCCATTTGCGCCACTGGAACAGGCGCAGGGATATCTGCAATTATTTGAGGAGCTGGAGGAGATGCTTTGTGATCTCACCGGCTTCGATGCCTTTTCCTTCCAGCCTAATGCCGGTTCCCAGGGGGAATATGCAGGCCTGCTGGTGATAAAAAAACATCACGAGACAAGGGGACAAGGGCATAGGGATATTTGTTTGATACCGGCATCTGCCCACGGTACAAACCCGGCATCTGCGATCCTGGCAGGATTGAAAGTAGTTGTTGTTGCCTGTGATGAGAAAGGCAATGTCGATGTTGCTGATCTGGAAGCAAAGGCAAAACAACATGCAGATAATCTTGCCGCGTTGATGATTACCTATCCTTCAACACATGGTGTCTATGAGGAAGCCTTTCAGGATATTTGTGAAAAGATTCATACATACGGTGGGCAGGTCTATCTGGATGGTGCAAATTTTAATGCCCTGGTAGGTATATGCCGACCTGCACTGATCGGCGCAGACGTAGCGCATATTAATCTGCACAAGACGTTTTCTATCCCACATGGTGGTGGTGGTCCGGGGGCAGGACCAATCGGCGTGCGTGCACATCTTGCCCCATTCTTGCCTGAGCATCCCCTGGTAAAAGAAGTAAACCCGGCAGCAGGCAGCGCAGGCACCATTGGTACTATTTCAGCAGCGCCCTGGGGTTCACCGAGCATTCTGAGCATTTCCTGGGCATATATCGCGATGATGCGTAATACGGGACTAAGAAGGGCGACCATGGTTGCGATTTTAAGTGCCAATTACATAGCACAAAAACTCGCACCTCATTTTCCAATCCTCTATACCGGTAAAAACGGGATGGTCGCACACGAATGTATTATTGATCTCCGGCCAATCAAGGAATCCTGTGGCGTAACTGTTGATGATATTGCGAAACGTCTGGTTGACTACGGTTTTCATGCACCAACCATGTCCTTCCCCGTGCCTGACACGCTAATGATTGAACCTACAGAAAGTGAAAATAAAAGAGAAATCGATCGATTTTGTCATGCGATGATCTCTATCAGAGAGGAAATATCCGAGATTGAATCGGGGACTGCTGATAGTGAAAATAATGTATTGATGAATGCACCACATACACATTCCTTATTTTCTGTTGAGGAATGGGATAAGCCATACTCTATCGATAAGGCTTTTTTCCCGGTGCCAGAGTTAAGAGAAGACAAATTCTGGCCACCTGTGGGTCGGGTGGATAATCTACAGGGAGATAGAAACCTGATCTGTAGTTGCCCACCAATCAGCAGTTACGAAACTTGATTAACTAGTCTTGTAAAAACAATATATATCAATAAGATATATAACATTATTAATGTTAATAATAGGTCTGTACCCTTATAGAATACGCCTAACTGGTAACCTTATCCCTTAGATAAACGGGCTGTGCCTCCGCAGCATCTACGGTTTCACCTCGAAGGTATGCATCTACAGCTAAAGTGCAAATCACTTCTGCAGTGGGGTAATCGCCAGTCCGACAGGCAGATAGAGTTCCACCCATGCGGGATTTGAGTTCATTCTCATAGCTTTCCCAGGCACTACCAACACCAAACCAGCCATTTGAGGCAGGAACAAGAATAGTATCAGGCGGACACACGCTCTCCTCACCAACAAGTTGCATAATGTTGTCCTCATTTGCCTGATATAAGCCCCAATAAACTTCACCCATACGTGCATCAATCGCGCAGGCGATCTGTTTTGATTCAGTAATTGCGCCCTGTGCCAGGGCTGCAAGTGTTGAAACAGGCACAACCGGGCAATCTGCAGACAATGCCAGACCTTGAATCACGCCAGTCGCAATACGTACACCAGTAAATGCACCGGGCCCGCGACCAAATGCCAGGGCATCGAGTTGTGACAGTGACAGTGATGACTCAGCAAGCAGCTCATCGATCATGGTCAGGATCAGTTCAGCATGTCTACGTGGTGCGACTTCATATTTAGTTGTGGTCACACCATCAATGTGTAGCGCGGCAGAACAGGCTTCAGTTGCAGTATCAATTGCAAGTAATTTCAAAAGAGATCCTTATTAGTTAAAAAGTTTTATTTAATCACATGTTTGATTAGCAAACCTGCGTTTCCAGTTAGTTTGAGTATATAATGCCGGCCATGTTTAAACCTGTCGAAGTCTTTATTGGACTGCGTTACGTAAGGGCCAAGAGACGCAATCATTTTATATCATTCATCTCCCTGACATCCATGCTGGGTGTTGGACTGGGTGTGATGGCCTTGATTACCGTGTTGTCTGTCATGAATGGTTTTGAAAAAGAGCTCACTGACAGGATCCTGGGCATGGCATCCCATGCGACGATTGTTGAGCGAGGTAAATCTCTTTCAGACTGGAAAACACTGGCTGAAGAAGTTGAGCACCACCCGGGAATTGTCGGTGTGGCACCTTATTTCCATGCTGAAGGCATGTTAACTCATGCTAAAAGTGTCAATGGCACCATCGTCAGAGGCATTCTGCCGGAAGAAGAGACCAAGGTATCAGTGATTGCAGATAGAATGATTTTGGGCGATTTCTCAAGTCTGGTGGCAGGAAAGTTTGACATAATACTCGGCAAAGAACTTGCTCGAGCACTGGGAGTCACTGTCGGTGATAAAGTTACATTAGTTGCCCCGCAGACAAATATTACACCAGCCGGTATCCTGCCCAGGTTAAAACGCTTTACGGTCGTGGGTATCTTCGAGATCGGCATGCATGAATTTGATAGTGCCCTGGCACTGATTCACATGGACGATGCCATGCGTTTATTTCGCAAGGACGGCCCCACGGGCTTACGCCTGAAAACAGATAATATCCTCACCGCGCCAACGGTAAGTAGAAATGTGGTTGCTCAATTACCCGGTTATTTCTGGGTAACAGACTGGACACAAAGGCATGCAAATTTTTTCCGGGCATTAAAGATGGAAAAAACAGTGATGTTTTTTATCCTGACACTGATCATTGCGGTGGCTGCATTTAATATTATTTCAACATTGGTCATGACTGTTACCGACAAGCAGGCAGATATCGCCGTTCTCAGGACCATTGGTATCAGTCCTAAAAGTATTCTGGCGATCTTTATGATCCAGGGCACCTTGATTGGTGTGGTTGGTATCTTGTTCGGAGTGATTAGTGGCATATGGTTAGCGTCAAATGTAGAAACCATCATTCCTGCCATTGAGAATATGCTGGGGCTGAAATTCCTGTCACCAGATATTTATTACATCAGTGATCTACCTTCGGACATGCATTGGAGTGATGTTATTACTATCAGTATTGTGTCTTTCATTTTTTGCATACTGGCGACAATCTATCCCGCATTAAGGGCGGCGCATACACAACCTGCCGAGGCGTTAAGGTATGAGTGATGTTGTTATGAGTGAATCGGTTATTTCGTGTGTTGATCTGCATAAATCCTTTGCAGAAGGGGATTTGCATGTCGATGTCTTGCGTGGCATCAATCTGCAAGTCTCACGCGGTGAGAGTATCGCCATCATGGGAACATCCGGCTCAGGTAAAAGTACGCTGCTACATTTACTGGGTGGCCTGGATATACCCAACAAAGGAGTAATATCTGTTGTGGGTAAAAACACCACATCACTCACAGATGCAGAGCGCGGAAAATTACGTAACGAATCACTGGGCTTTATTTATCAATTTCATCATCTGCTGCCAGAATTTACTGCCCTGGAAAATGTCGCTATGCCACTATTAATTTCGGATAACTGTGATGCGGATACAGCTGCAAGTTCAGCAAGTGAATTATTGGAGAAAGTGGGGCTGGGCGATCGCCTGCAACATAAACCTGGAGAATTATCCGGCGGTGAACGACAACGTGCAGCTATAGCGAGGGCAATGGTGACCAGACCAGAATGTATTCTTGCTGATGAACCTACGGGTAATCTGGACGAAAAAACGGCGGATCAGGTTTTTGAATTAATGCTGGAGTTAAAACAGGATGTTGGTACAAGTTTTATTATGGTGACGCATAATCAGAGTCTGGCTGAGAAAATGGATAAAACCTATCAATTACATGATGGACTGTTAGAAACATACTGAGAGACTTCAATTACTCTGTTTATTGATTCATTACTATGATGAATTTACTTCCAGGTAAAATTCTGTTTTTACTTTTCTGTATTAGCCTTCTAACCGGATGTGAAAAATCAAACGATCCCTATCAGGCTTTTGATCAAGGGGATTACGAAACTGCTTATGCAGGTTTTTATAAATTAGCTAAGGAAGAAGAAAATTTAGCAGCTATAAATTATCTTGGTGTGATGCATTATCTTGGATATGGCCGGAAACGTGATGTGAAGGTGGCACGACATTGGTTTGAATTGGCAGCGAACAAGGGCTTTGCCGGGGCACAATTCAACCTGGGCAATATTTATACGAATGGTGAAGGAGTACAACGGGATTTTACTAAAGCCTATATGTGGTTTTATATAGCCAACAAATACGGGCATGAGCAGGCCAGGAAAAGAATGAGTTTATTACTGAGAAGTCGTAAGCTTTTTCCTGGTCAAGCAATGCATGCAAAAGACATGGCAGAGAATTTTATAAACGCTTCTAAACAGTAACTGTGTTTTTCGACAACAGTTTTAATCTTTAATAAAATCACCAAACAGCTCTGCGAACTGATCATCGTGAATTTCTACATCATCCACACCGGAACTCAGATGTTTTTCTACTGATTCCCTTACCACATGGTTCAGGTTCCTTATCATGGATACATCCATAGACATCATCCGTAAGTCAGTCACGGCCATTCCGCTCTCTCCTGTTTTGGTGTAAACATTTCTTAACAGCAGGACGGGAATGAATTGATTGTCCAGCATCAACTTGAAACCTCTATAGACACTGCCCATGAAATCGCTGAGATTTTCGCCATAATCATTTCCGGCTGAGGCTAAAGTACTATGCGCGGTCGAGCTAAGACTGACTGGTAAATCACATAGCTCCATACCGTGAAATGATAAACAATCCCATTCCTGCCCCTCGGAGTGACTGACACATCCCATAAAACCATTATCAAAACAGGGATCCACATCGCTTACCTTGATGTTTGGCAATAGTCCCACATCCTTGACACTAACCCTTCCATCCTTCAGGACTAGTGGGCCCAGATATACCTTTGTATCCGTTCTGTGCAATACCAACAGTTCCGCCAGATCCTTTTCGAACATTTCCTGGATGACTTTGATAAAAGGTTTTTTAGCTGCTTTCTTGGTGTCCATTTACTTCTTTATTATTCATTCCAGACGAATAATCTTAATATTATTTTGATGATTTATCTGAGGAAAATCATGTAACCGGTGCTATTTTAACACTTACTTCAAGGCTGTGCGATGAATCGTAGTTCTGAACACGCCCCATAACGAGGCATAAGCCATTATTTTACTGTAGAATTCGCGGCCACACAGGAACAACTATGTCTGCGAACATTCAATCTCAAGCCGTCACTTCACTCTATAACTATCCAAAATTCTGGGCC
>JAIVVP010000007.1:0-17671 GCA_049189775.1 Gemmatimonadota bacterium
CTCAATCGTCATACTGGCATGCGCCAGTATGACGGGACAATAGTAAAAAAAACTATAAGTGCGTACTCGCAAAATCCGCCAACCTCGATCTCTCCCCTCGAGTTAACGTTATATGCCCACTATGTTTCCAGTTTTTAATCTTATCGATGACATAAGTCAGACCAGAAGTTGTCTCGGTAATATAAGGCGTATCTATCTGCCCAACATTACCCAAACAGATCATCTTACTGCCGGGACCTACGCGAGTAATTAAAGTCTTCATCTGCTTGGAAGTCAGGTTCTGTGCCTCGTCGACAATGATGTATCTATTCTGAAAAGTACGACCGCGCATGAAGTTGAGTGAACGTAATTTAATGCGTTTGCTTAATAATGTTTCTGTGACCGCACGACCCCATTCATTGCTATCTTCTGTCTCGGTCAGCACCTCCAGATTATCCAGCAACGCACCCATCCACGGCGCCATTTTTTCTTCTTCTGTGCCCGGCAGGAACCCAATGTCTTCACCCACGGGGATGGTGACACGTGTAATGATTATTTCACGAAACAGTTTTAATTCCATGACCTGTTCAAGTCCTGCGGCAAGAGCCAGTAAAGTCTTGCCGGTACCGGCCACGCCTAACAGGGTGACCAGATCAACTTCTGGCTCCATCATCATGTTTAGCGCAAAGTTCTGTTCCCGATTTCGGGCGTGAATACCCCACACAGAATTGTGTCCATCACGATAATTTGTTGCCAGAGAGAGGGTAGTCTTGTCTTCTTCTACGTCGGTAACCATGGCCTCGAAGTCGTCACCAGTTTCGCTATATAAGCATTGGTATGGATAGCAATCTTCCTCAAGCGGCGTGCCATTGATTTTGTAATAGGTGTGTTTCCCGTCTTGCCATGAGTCCAGATTTTGCGAATGACATTCCCAGAAATCATCAGGTAATCTGTTGACACCAGTGTATAACAGGTCGACATCATCCAGTACCTTGTCGTTGTAATAGTCCTCGGTATGAACACCGACTACATGTGCCTTGATCCGTAGATTAATGTCCTTGGAAACCAGAGTGACTATCTTGTCTGGATACTTTTCCTGCAGGGCAAGGGCAGTCCCCAGGATTGTATTATCCGCGTTATTGCCGGGAAGATTCGCAGGCAAACGTGTTTCCAGTGTGCTGGTTTGTAAAAACAATTTGCCATGTGGGTTTGGATTACCATTATTAAATGATAATGAAGATAGAGGCAGGCCCTTTTCTATGGCATCTGTATCTGCTTCAGTAATGAGTTCATCCAGGAAGCGACTGACCTGTCTAACATTACGGGCAACTTCTGACATGCCTTTTTTTGCGGCGTCGAGCTCTTCCAGAACCATCATGGGGATAAATAGATCATGTTCCTGAAATCGAAAAATTGAGCCTGGATCATGCATCAGGACATTTGTGTCTAGTACAAATAGACGGTCACGTGTTTCTTCTGTCATAAGTTTTTGTGTTAATTGTTTCTTGCTTATTTGCTCTTTTTTATTTCTTCAAGGACCTCTTCGACATGTCCTTTTACTTTTACCTTACGCCATTCATGTATCAGAATGCCATCTTCATCTATCAGGAATGTGCTACGTTCTATGCCCATATGTTTTTTGCCGTACATATTCTTTTCCTTGATCACATCAAATTGTTTACATAATTTTTCATCAGGATCCGAGAGGAGTTCGAATGTGAAGGACTGTTTGTTTTTAAAATTCTCATGTGATTTCACACTGTCACGAGAGACACCAAGGATCACGGTATTTCTTGCACTGAATTTTCTTTTATTGTCGCGAAAATCCTGACCTTCCAGAGTACAACCGGGCGTGCTGTCTTTTGGATAGAAATATAAAACAATATTTTTACCCTTGAAATCGGATAACTGCAGCGTTTGATCGCCGGTCGCGGATAATTTTATATCTGTAACTTTTTTACCAATCTTTGCCAGTGCCATAATAATGCTGAGCCATTTTGTGTTTGTTATGAATTATTGTTGTTGAGATTATTTTACCGGTTCCATTATCGCATCAAGATTCAGCCGATCACAGAAATCATTAAAATCATTGCGAATTGCCGAGATTGAAATATTAACAGGAATATTAATTGTGGCATTCAGCGAAAACATCGGTGTGCCACTGTGTGTTGCCTGATAGGTATTTGTGAACATGTCCTGGATACTAATATCATTGTTTACCAGAAATTCTGTGATGTCATGGACAACACCGATACGATCCATGGATACGATTTCGATAGCATAGGGTAGACCTTGAGCGGGTTTGTCTGGAGGACTGGTTCTGCGGAACTGGAATTCCACATTAAGTTTCTTTTTCAATGATGGCAGCATGTGCTCCAGTTTGGCCACAGCACTCCAGCTACCACTGAGCATCATGGACAGGGAAAGCTCTTTTCCCAGGGCAATGACGCGGCTGTCGATTATATTACAGCCACATTCTTTAATCGCTTTTGAGCATTTTTCGATAATTTGAGGGTGATTTTCCCCCAGTGCGGTAAGTACGATGTAATTCAGCATTTATCCAATGTTTTTTAATGGCAATTCAGGGTTAACGGCAATTGCTTTTAATGGATTACAGGCTCATTGTCCGGCTTTGTCACTGGGTCTGCAAGGCATATATACCAAAGTTTTCAGAAAAATTCCCGGGAACGGAATATTTGAATATTTGTCGGATTTATTGTCATCGCCTAGCTGTAGTATACTGTGCCGCTTTTCCATCCGATGCATATTCAGGCGTTCTGGATTTATGCACAAATAAGGATGGAAGAACTGGTATTTTAGCGATATTTTTAGCAGAGAGATAAAGGGTTTAAATATGTTTCAAGGCAGTATGGTTGCTGTAGCCACCCCCATGCAGAAAGGCAATGCTCCGGAGACACCGCTGGACAAAGAAAGTCTGGCTGGTCTGGTTGAATTCCATATTGAGAATAAAACGGATGCGATTGTGGCTGTGGGTACCACAGGCGAATCTGCGACCTTGAATAATGAGGAACACTGTGAGGTGATTCGTCAGGTGGTGGAGTTTGTTAATGGCAGGATCCCGGTGATTGCCGGCACCGGGGCAAATTCAACAACTGAGGCAATTCATCTGACACAATGTGCAAAAGATGCGGGGGCCGATGCATGTTTGCTGGTAACACCTTATTACAATAAGCCCACACAGGAAGGCCTGTACCTGCATTATAAAGCTGTGGCAGAGGCAGTGAATATCCCGCAGATTCTATATAATGTACCGGGACGTACCGCATGCGACATGTTGCCAGAGACTATTGGTAGACTGTCGGAAGTGGACAACATTATCGGTGTCAAGGAAGCCACGGCTGACCTGGGCCGTATCGACACCATCAGGACATTATGTGGTGACGACTTCATGTTGGTCAGCGGTGATGATGCAACAACAAAAGAATTTTTATTGCGGGGTGGTGATGGAGTGATTTCAGTAACGGCGAATGTCGCCCCCAGGGCAATGCATGAGCTATGTGAATTTGCAAGGATAGGGGATCGTGAAGCTGCGACAAAAATTGATGATACTTTGACTGGCTTACACGAACATTTATTCATCGAATCTAACCCGATTCCTGCCAAGTGGGCATTACACAAGATGGGATTGATCCAGGCAGGTATCAGGCTTCCACTAACCTGGATGACAGAGAGCTCGGAAGAAATCCTTACCAGGGCCATGAAACAGGCCCATGTAATTTAAACCATGGTTATTTAGGACCAGGGTAATTTAAATCAGAACAATTTAAGTAAATATATTCCAGAATTTTATATTATGTTAGCAAAAAAAATATTCTTGTTATTCCTTGGCTCAGCTTTGCTCACCGGCTGTGGATCGCTCCCCGGCCTCGGTGAAGTATTGCCAGACAACAGAACCAAATATCAAAGGAGCCAATCGCTTCCAGATCTGGAGGTACCACCGGATCTCACCAGTGAGGCACTGAATGATCCATTGGTGATCCCAGATGAAGAAAATGCCAATACGCTGTCTGAATTTCAGCGGCGAAAAAATATGCGCCAGGGTGGACAAATGTCTGATGCAGAAATGGCGATGCTGAATAATGCTGATGAAAAGTGGCTGTCAGTACAGGGTACAAATTTCTCAATCTGGCCAGAGCTGCGCGAATTCTGGTTAAGCAAAGGCTTTGAGATAGATCTTGATGATGCTGAACTTGGTGTACTGGAAACACAATTCAGGGAAATCGAAGTCGATGGTGTGGTGACAAACAGAGAAAAATTCAAGATATTTTCCGAAGAAGGTGGAACGCCAGGGAACCTGATATTGTTCCTTTCAAGTGAAAGACAGGAACTAATCATCCTCAGTGATGGTAATTCTGAATGGATAGGCCAGGAAAGTAATCTGGAAGATGTCACTTTTTTTATCAGTGAATTAAACGTCCATTTTTATGGTGAGTCTACGGCAGCAAGCACATCATCTTCTGGTTCAGGGCAAGCAGTTATCCCACAGGCTCCAGTGATCAAGGCCGAAATATTAAATGCGGGCGAAGGTAAGGAATACCTGACTATCGCTGATGAATTTTCCAGGGCATGGCGCAATATTGAAAATGCGATCAGTGAGTCTGGTATGTATATCGAGGATAAGGACATAGAAAAGGGGATGTACTTTATTATCTACTATGCTGCCCCGGATGAAGAAGAAAAGAAGAGTCTATTGTCGAAACTTAAATTCTGGGGAGACGACGATGAAGATGGCAAAGTATTTCACATCAGTCTGACAGGGGTCGGTGACAAGACTGAAGTCGTTGTTCTCGATGAAGAAGACCAATGGTTGGAAAGTAAGGATGCTACTCGCATACTGAGTTTGCTGCAAAGTCAGTACAATAGATTGTCAAGATAACATCGATACTCAGGCATTCCGGATATAAAAATAAACCCCTGTCGCTTATTTCTTTTTAACATGACGCATCAGGCGTCTGCGTTTTTCGATTTGCCTGTTTGTCAGGATGTTCTTCCTGTCCTTATAGGGGTTGTCCCCTTGTTTAAAATCTATCAGCACAGGTGTTCCTACCAGCTTTAATTCTTTTCTCATCAGATTAGACAAATAGCGTCTGTAGGATTGCGGGACACGATCGGTTTGATTCCCGTGCACAATAATGCGTATTGGATCACGTCCACCAATGTGTGCATAACGTAGCTTGATACGTCGGCCATGAACCAGGGGTGGCGAGTGAGCTTGAACTGCTTGCTGCAGGATTGCCGTTATCTTTGAGGCAGCAGGTTCAATTGAGATTGATTTTGAAATCTTGTTGATTGAGACGAATAGCTTGCCAACACCACTACCATGTAATGCTGAGATAAAATGGATACAGGCATAGTCAATAAATCCCAGCTTACGATCCAGTTGTGCCTTGATTCTGGTTCTTTCTGATGCTTCCAGGCCATCCCATTTGTTAACAGCAATAATTAATGCTTTACCGCTATCAACAATCAACCCAAGCAAGCTGGCATCCTGTTCTGTGATGGCCTCATGTGCATCGAGCACAAGAACAACAATTTGTGTGCTATCAATCGCCTGAAGTGATTTCACGACACTGAATTTTTCAATGGCATCATTAATCTTCGAACGTCGACGTATACCAGCTGTATCAATCAGGGTGTAAGGCGTTCCATCACGTTCAAAAGGAATGGCAATACTGTCACGGGTAGTTCCGGGCTGATTAAAGGTGAGCATGCGTTCCTCACCAAGGATTCTGTTAGTCAGTGTAGATTTTCCAACATTGGGGCGACCAAGCACCGTGATACGCAATCCATGTTCGGTTTGATCTGAAGCTTCTGTCTCAACAGGCAATTGCTTGATAACTTCATCCATGAGTTTATGAACCCCTGCACCTCGTTTGGCCGAGATGGCAAAAGGGTCGCCAAAACCGAGACGGTAAAAATCAGACAAAACAATATCTGCGTTAAGTCCCTCAGTTTTGTTAGCAGTTAGAAAGATACGATCACACATTGGACGCAAAACCTCGGCGAGATGTTCATCTTCTGATGTCAGGCCATCACGTCCATCAACCAGCCATATCAATACATCTGCTTCTTCTATTGCAAGCAAAGATTGATCGGATATAAGGTTGGAAATATTTTCTGAATCTTTATCGTTTCGACCCAGACCACCAGTATCTACCAGAATGAATTCACGTCCCTGATAATTACCGAAACCATACTGGCGATCACGAGTAACCCCGGGTCGATCTGCAACAAGTGCATTGCGACTTTTTGTGAGAAAATTAAATAAGGTGGATTTGCCGACGTTGGGGCGGCCAACGATGGCAATGACGGACTTCATATCTGTTTACCTGCTTATTGAGAAGTATAAGCACTCAGTGTGCCATCACTGCTGTATGCGTAGATAATATCTTCAACAGCAACAGGGGGTGCCAGGATTGGAGCCTTTGAAACACGTGAGCGGGCAACAAAGTGGCCATTGCTCTTGTCCATCCAGTGTATATAACCTTCCAGATCGCCAACAACGACAAGGTCGCCAATTGTGGCAGGTGCTGTTGCACGTCTGGCAAATAAATTCTCCTGTTTCCATACAGAATTACCAGTCGATCGTTCCAGTGCCCATATGTAGCTTTGGTCATCTGTGATATAGATATTATTCTCGTCAGCAGTGAGCCCCGCGTAGGAAGAGATATCACGTGTCCAGGTGATCCGGCCATCTTCCAGCGCAACCGAGGCCAGACGTCCCTGAAATGTCGCAACGTAAATATCATTGCCAATAATCACAGGATCCGAATCAATATCAACCATTCTTTCCAGTTGAGAGCGACCAGATGCCAGTGATACGCTTGTTTCCCAGATTAACTTTCCAGTATGCAATTCAATCGCAGAAATGCGACCACCATCAAAACCAGCAATGACTATATCACCCGTTATAACTGGATTACTGGTACCGCGTAATGTTAGTGCAGGTACAGTACGATCGTAGACCCACAGACGTCTTCCATCATTTGCATCAAGCCCAAAAACTTTACCATCAATTGTGCGTGCTACAACAACACCATAGGCTTCCTGTGGTGCGGCCAGAACTTCACTGGAGACCTTGGCCTGCCACAGAAATTCTCCGCTTTCGCTTGCGTATGCCAGTACGTCACCATTATCTGAACCAATCATAGTAAGTATTTCACTGGAACCTGGCCCACCGGTAATATTCATATCCGCATCATTTTCCCAAAGCCTGTTGCCGCTAGTTGCATCAATGGCCATCAGATTTCCGCGAATATCTGCGACAAATACTTTACCCTGAATGTGAGAAGGTGTGAGCTTGAGATATTGTTTGGTCGAGCCCTTGCCTGTATCTTTTGACCAGAGCTGTATAATTTCTACAAGCGTCTGAAATTCTACTAAAGGAGTAGGCGGTATAGTATTGTCTTCGCCGCCACCAGTTATCTCCTTAATAGCACTACATCCCGATAATAAAACCAGTGCCAGGACAAATAGTAAATAACGACCGCTTGATAGCATCAGAGCTGGTTTGCCCCAAGGTCATCCAGTTTCATTTGTACAACAGATTGATTGCCACGGATGCTATTTTGTGTTGCCAATGCTTGTGTATAGGCATCCTGGGCAGCTTTTGAATCGCCTTGCTGTAACAAAATATCGCCACGCAACTCATGATAGCTTGACGCAAATTTTCCTGGCTCAGCCTTTTCAAGCAGCGACAGGGCAGCATCTTTATCACCTTCAGTCAGCAATAAACGCGAAAGTCGTAACCTGGCAATATGCCTGAATTCATCGTTATTTGTATTATCAAGAACCCATTGAAGATGGAGTTTTGCAGAATGAATATCATCCTTCTCCACTGCTTCGCGTGCCTGTAGCAATAATGAGAAAGTCGAATATGGCGTTGATTTGTAGTCCTGGTATAACTGGTCTGCAATCTCAGTTATATCTGCTCCTTGTTCTTCGCGGATATCTGCAGCCATCTGCTCATAAAGATCGGAGGCATTCTCCCCTTGTACCACAAGGTGATCTTGCCAGCCTCGCCACCCGAATATTGCAATCAGGCCCAGGGCGATACCACCAACGATTGATTTACCGTTCTCTTCCCACCACTTTTTCAGGTGTTCAACTTGTTCTTCGTCTGTTCTATAACCTTCCAAAATTCTCTCCTCCAAAATTTATTCACCGGTATTCTGGTGAATATCGGGGAATAATAAACTTAGCTGCCGGATGATAATGATGCTTGAGACATCGTGCAATGGTCTATGCAAAACACTTCAGGCAATTATTGAATGTTTTTTGCCAGTTTTTCGCCAATATTGTCCCAGGAAACGGTTTCCTGCCCGGATTTGTCTCTTAATGACTTGAAGCCCACGGTCTGATTTTTCACCTCATCACTGCCCAGGATCAGGGCGAATAGTGCACCGGATTTATCCGCACGTTTGAACTGATTCTTGAAACTCCCACCACCGCAATGGGTCATGAGCCTTAGTTGTGGCAACTGATCACGCAAGTTCTCCGCCAGTTTCATACCGGCAGCAGTAACCCCATCTTCAGTAGACAGGATAAAATAGACATGCAGCGGCTGTGCTTCAATATCATAGCCACTAGTTTCAATCAGCGCCATCAGGCGTTCCATACCCAGCGCAAAACCGAAGGCAGGGACGTGTTTACCACCAAAATGTTCGATCAGCCCATTATAGCGGCCACCTGCGCAAACAGTGCCTTGTGCGCCGAGCCGATCAGTGACCCACTCAAAGACGGTTTGTCCATAATAATCCAGACCACGTACAAGCCGTGGATTGATCTGATAGGAGATACCTGATTCATCCAGTATATTTTTTAATTGTTCAAAATGTACTGCAGATTCCTCGTCCAGATGATCTTTCATCAAGGGTGCGGCCTTGATCAATTCCTGCATGTCCGGATTTTTACTATCAAGAATACGTAATGGGTTTGTGTGCAGCCTGCGTTGGCTGTCTTCATCCAGTTGTTTTTCGTGTTGTGAAAAATAGTTTATCAATAACTCACGATACCCGGCCCTTGCCTTAGTGGTCCCCAGAGAATTCAGTTCCAGGCGAATATCTTTCAGCCCAAGTGCCCGCCACAGGCGTGCGCTTAATATAATCAGTTCAGCATCTATGTCCGGGCCATCAAAACCAAAGGCCTCGACACCAATCTGGTGAAATTGTCTTTGCCTGCCTTTTTGTGGCCTTTCATGTCTGAACATGGGGCCCATATACCAGAGTTTTTGTGTCTGATTATGGAACAAGCCATGTTCAATTCCTGCCCTGACACAGCCTGCTGTGCCTTCTGGTCGCAGGGTCAGACTATCGCCATTACGATCATCAAAGCTGTACATCTCCTTGGCAACAATATCGGTCTGCTCACCTATGGATCGGGCGAATAGCTCGGTTTTCTCGAGCACGGGCATACGGATCTCCTGATAGCCATAATTATTCAGGATTTCTGTAATTTTCCTTTCTACAAATTGCCAGCGGCCAGTCTCATGCGGCAGGATATCTGACATACCGCGAATGGCCTGTAATTTCTCAGACAAGACTTTCTCCCGGGAAACGAATCATTTTGAAATATATGTGGGTCATAATGTAGTGCGCCTTAATTTAGTGCGCCAGTATACCAGCGTGTCAGTAAAATATGAGTCATTATGTGGTAGTTATGGGAGCCTGCTCAGGATGCAAAAATCAGGGAAACTCCCTGGACTGGTGGATGTGGCTTATGACGCTTTATTGAACACGCCAATAAGAATAATCCGGGTTTTACTCTAGTAGAAAGCGGGCAACACCTGCTTTGGTATATTCGCTGGTATCGAAAGCATTACCATTGAAGTTGACAGAAACAGCCCTGGCATTACCAAGCTTGACGGATAATGGCGCTGTGCCAGTGATGCTGATGATTTCTCCAGGTTTGGCAAGAGCACGATAGAGTCTTTCGCCTGAAGCGTCAAAAACCTCGACCCAGGACTCGGCAGTTAATTCCAGTTTTAAGGTATCTGAACCTGCCGGAGCATTTGGATTTGCCGGGGTGGTCAAACTTGTTTTTGCATTCAGAATTAATGAGTCCTCTACTGATAAAATATCATCTGCTTCTGTACCATCGGATTCGTCTAAATCAACAATTTTCATGTTTATCAGCTTATCCTGCTCTAATTCATCCAGGTCGGACACCTCGAGTATTTCTGCATGACTGACAACATCATAAGTGTAGGTAAACCCGCCTGGATACCTACCCCCTTCACTGGTTTTCATATTAAATGAGAAGAAACCGGGATTGACAATGTTTTGGCCCTGCCACCAGGCGATCAACAAAAAAACCAATGTAAAAGTAACCAGATAAGTCATCGCCTTGACAGGTTTGTCCCTGCTGCTTGCCTGAACCGCAGGTTTCACATCGGGCAGAATCTCCGGAGGTGCTTCGGCTACCCCTTCGTATAGGCCAATAAGGTTGTCTGCATCCAGATTAACGACACGCGCATAACTTCTGATGTAGCCTCTGACATAGGTTGGTGCAGGTAATTTATCGAAATCATTGCTGTCCAGTGCTGCAATAATTTGTGCACTCAGGTTGAGCCTGGAGGCAATATCTTTTTGAGATAGCGATAACTTTTCTCTGGCCCTGGTGAGCAAATCACCAAGTTCGGTACTGTTATTTAATTGATCTTCTGCCATCATCTATATCTTCTGTAAGACCTGTCGTAAGAACTGTC
This sequence comes from Gemmatimonadota bacterium, assembly GCA_049189775.1. Classification (GTDB taxonomy): domain Bacteria; phylum Pseudomonadota; class Gammaproteobacteria; order Eutrophobiales; family Eutrophobiaceae; genus SMWN01. The sequence goes on from JAIVVP010000007.1 coordinate 10,706, forward strand.
GTGAAAAATCAATTTTCTAACAAGCTGGCTTCTTTGCTCTGTGGATATTTATTCTTCAGTAACAATTCGTAACTAGCCAGTAAGTTTTTATCGCCTAGTTCTCTTTCAATAGTGATACCGAGCCAGAGAGTCTTTGCTGTATGTGGACCGATTTCAAGGTAACGCTGTAGATAAGCCCTTGCCGATAGATAACTGGCGTTAGTATATGAGATTTGTGCCATTTGTAGCAAAGCAACGGCAACCCTGGGATTTTTTACCAGTGCACTTCTGAAATATCTTTCCGCGGTATCCAGATTACCCTGAGCCATAGCGCAGGTGCCTGCATTCGAAAGTGCGATCTCCGGTGTCGAATATAGTGGATTTTGTGCAGCTTTGAGAAAAGTTGCTTCTGCTTCATCGTAGCGACCTTCCTTACAAAGGAATTGACCGTAGTTATTCAGGGTGGAAGCATCCGAGCTATTTAAGCGCAGGGCATGCTGATAATACGCTTCTGCCTTCACTTTATCGCCAAGCCGCTGGTATAAAACTCCCAGTGTATTGTATGTAGGCGGATAATTTTCATCTGCCTCTCGGGCCTTCTCCAGTTTAGACAATGCCTTTTCGTATTCACCCAGGCGTAAATACTCGACACCAAGATTTAGATTAACTGCTGCAATGTCATTGGTCCCGGCAGTTGGTCTGACCGCTGCTGACCCTGAACCGTCTGTCGTTTGATTACATCCGTTTAGGCCAAAACAATAGAAACAAAGAATAAAGGTCAGAGCAATATTCCTCATGCCTGATTATCCATTTTCTGGTGCTGGTGTTTCTTCGCCCGTGCCATGACCTTGCCAACCAGTTGGCCACAGGCTGCGTCAATATCTTCACCCCTGGTTTTGCGAGTGATGGTGAAAATACCACCTTTTATCAAGACGTCCCTGAATTTATCGATTGCACCCGTACTGGAACATTTGTAGTCAGTTCCAGGAAAGGGATTGAACGGGATCAGGTTAATCTTTGCGGGGATTCCATTCATCAGCTTAACAAGCATACGAGCCTCGGCTTCACTATCATTAATGCCATCCAGCATAACATATTCGAAAGTGATGGTATCTACAGCACGGATTTTTGCATATCTTCTGCATGCGTCCATTAACTCTGCTATAGGATAGCTTTTGTTAATAGGTACCAGCTTATTGCGCAGTTCATCATTAGTTGCATGTAATGAGATGGCCAGGCTGACATCACTTGTTTCTGCCAGTTTATCAATTGCCGGGACCAGACCTGATGTACTCAATGTGACCCGTCTGCGTGAAAGTCCATAGGCATGATCTTCCTTCATCAGATTCATGGCACTGACGACATTGTCAAAATTGAGCATTGGTTCGCCCATGCCCATCATTACGATATTACTGATAGTACGGTTTTTATGTTCGTAGTCTCCCAGTGCCTGACTGGCAATCCATAATTGGCCGATGATTTCCCCGGTTGACAGGTTACGGTTAAATCCCTGTTTACCGGTAGAGCAGAAACTACAGTCCAGCGCACAACCAACCTGGGAAGAGATACATAAAGTACCCCGGTCTTTTTCCGGAATAAATACGGTTTCTATACTGTTGTTAGTATCAAGCTGGATTAGCCACTTGCGTGTACCATCTTCTGAAATTTGTTCAGAGATTATTTTTGGAAGCTCGATCCGGGCGATGTCAGATAATTTTTCGCGAAGTGCCTTACTTAAAGTTGTCATCTCCGAGAAATCGGTGATGCCATGTTGATAGATCCATTTGAGTACCTGGGCGGCACGAAAAGGTTTTTCACCCATGTCGGCAAAATAGGCCTCCATGGATTGTCGATCCAGATCAAGCAGATTGGTTTGCTTTTCCACGTCTATGCCCATATTTCAGGCCCCCTTTTCATGGCCCAGGTTTCATAGCCCCGGCTTTCATGGTTATAGCTTACCGGGTGCGGTAGCAGATTTCCTCTGGCTTGAAGAAAAACTTAATTTCTTCCGCCGCTGTTTCCGGCGCGTCAGATCCATGCACTGCATTTTCGTTAGCTTTACCCTCTCTTGCCAGGTCGTAACGGATTGTGCCAGGAGCAGCAAATTCAGGCATGGTGGCACCCATCAGGGTACGGTATTTTGCAATGGCATCTTCACCTTCAAGAACAGTGATCATCACCGGGCCAGAGATCATGAATTCAATCAGCATGGAATAGAAAGGTCGCTCTTTATGAACAGCATAAAATGCTTCAGCCTGCGTTTTGTTTAAAAGTGCCATCTTGGCAGCGACAATACGCAGATCATTTGCTTCGAATCTGGAATAGATTTCCCCAATAAAATTATTGGCTACTGCATCTGGTTTGATAATCGACAGCGTACGTTCTACGGCCATTTACTTACTAACTCCGAAAAAGGATTCCCCCAGAGAAAATCAGGCAAGGGAAAACCAAAGGTTGCTGATTAATTAAACGCGGGATTATACGTGCTTGGAATCAAGCGTAAAGCCTTTATCTCACTTCCTGTGACATAAATCTGAATAAGCAGCAAAAATTCTTTTAATCCCAACGGTTGTCACGTGTCTGGACGATACCATCGATGATTTGGACAGGAAAAGTCGGTACATCTTCATAGGCAGGAGGTGTGAGCGCCTTGCCTGTTTTAATGCAGAAGCGGGCACCATGACGTGGACAGATAATTTGCTCGCCATCGAGTAATTGATCTGTCTCCAGTCCGCAACCCAGCATAGGGGAATTATCATGGCTGCAGTTATCTTCGATAGCAAAATATTCGCCGTCGAGATTAAAAACGGCAATTTGCACATCCCCCAGATCAACCAGCCTGGCCTGGCCCGGGCCGAAGTGTTCTGTGGGTTCGATGTTAATCCAGTCTGACATGGCAGGAATCTCTAGCAGGGCTTATATATTAATGAGTGTTAATAAAGACCAGTTTGTAATCTGGCAGCTTCTGACATCATGGTCTGGTTCCATGGTGGATCAAAAGTCAGCTCGACATTGACCTGGGTGACATTAGGCAGGCTGTATATTTTGCTGCGAACATCTTCAGCCAGAAATTCACCCATGCCACAACCTGGCGCAGTCAGTGTCATGGTGATATCAACCTGATTACCTGCTTCGACAGGAGTAACACTACAATTATAAATCAGGCCGAGTTCGACAATGTCGATAGGAATTTCCGGATCGTAGCAGGTGCGCAGTTGATCCCAGATTAATGATTCTTCAACACTGCCATCCCCTGTCAACTCATGTACAGCTTCGGATTCATTGCTCTTTTCTTCAACTTCAAACCCCAGTGCATCAGCATCTTTACTATCAACACGTGCAAGGTTGCCATTGATATTCACCGTATAGCTTCCGCCTAATGCCTGCGTAATATAGACGATACTGTCTTTTTCAAGCTTGATGGGGGTGCCATCAGGGATCAGTGCGGCGTTGCAGTCTCGCACTATAGTGATGGGTTCATTATGTTGCATGTTTCGTTCTCAATTATTCTGTTTTCGCAGCGCACTTGTCACCCTGTAATGCCGAATGCAAAGTATGCCAGCAAAGCGTCGCGCACTTTACGCGTGCTGGATATTCCTTGACGCCCGCAAGTGCGGCAAGTTTTCCCAGTGCCTGCATATGTTCCTCATCAGGGTTTTCTTCTTCCATGATTAAATCATGGAAGTTCTCGAATAGTTGTTCGGCCTCTTTGATGGTTTTGCCTTTTAATGAATCTGTCATTAAAGACGCAGAGGCAACTGAAATTGCACAACCGGAACCATCAAAGCTGACATCGGTAATGACATCATCTTTTGTTGTTAAATATAGATTTAATTTATCACCGCACAAGGGGTTATAGCCTTCGGCAACCTGAGTCGGATTTTCGAGTTTGCCAAAATTTCTCGGGCTGCGATTATGATCAATGATGACTTCCTGATAGAGATCTTTTAAATCAAACATCAGGCAAACACCTCTCTGGCTTTTTCCAGGGCCTGAATCAAACTATCGACTTCGGCAAAGGTGTTATAGAAAGCAAAAGAAGCACGCGCGGTTGCTGGCACATTAAAATGTGTCATCACCGGCATGGCACAATGATGGCCTGTACGTATGGCGACACCTTCATGATCAAGGATAGTGCCTATGTCGTGTGGATGAACGCTGTCCATGACGAAAGACAGGATGCTGGCTTTCTGTGCTGCCGTACCAATCAGGCGCAAGCCTTCAACTTGTTCAGCTTTTTCTGTCGCGTATTCAAGCAGTTCATGTTCGTAAGTGGCTATGGCCTCCAGACCTATCACATTGACATAGTCAATGGCGGCGCCGAGACCAATGACACCTGCGATATGTGGTGTCCCTGCTTCAAATTTATAAGGCAGATCGGCATACATGGTCTCTTCGAATGACACCATCTTGATCATATCGCCACCACCTTGCCAGGGAGGCATGGCTTCGAGTAACTCTGCCTTGCCGTAAAGCACACCGATACCTGTGGGACCAAAATTTTTGTGACCGGAAAACACGTAAAAGTCACAATCCAGCGCCTGCACATCCACTGCGGTGTGTGGTGTTGCCTGTGCACCATCAATAATAACAATCGCATTATGATCGTGGGCACGATCGATAATAGTTTGAACTGGGTTGATCGTTCCCAGGGCATTGGAAATATGAACCACGGAAACAATCTTTGTTTTTGAGCTGAGTAATTTCTCAAACTCTTCAAGCATTAGTTCACCAGCATCATTAATCGGGATGACTTTAAGGACTGCACCGGTTTGCTCACAAAGTAACTGCCACGGGACGATGTTCGAATGGTGCTCCATTGTAGAAATAATTATTTCATCACCGGCCTTGAGATTGCTTCTGCCATAACTTTGTGCAATCAGGTTGATGCCCTCAGTTGCTCCGCGCACAAAAATAATTTCTTTTTCCGAGCTGGCGTTAATAAAATCACGCACCTTGCCTCTGGCTGCTTCGTAGTCAACAGTCGCTCTTTCACTTAAGGTATGCACACCACGGTGAATATTGGCATTGTCTTCTTTATAATATTTATCCAGCGCTTCAATGACCTGTCTGGGTTTTTGTGAGGTCGCTGCGTTATCGAGATAGACCAGAGGATTACCATTGACCTGCTGATGCAGGATCGGAAAATCCTGACGAATCTTTTCCACATCCAGTGTCGATGTTTTAATACTATTTACTGTGTTGGCTACTGACATTTACACGGGATCCTTAAAATTACTTGGCCTCAATTTTTTTGGCTGCATTTAAATTGGCCTTGATTAAATCAGCGTCAGGCAAGCGACCACCAACATTGAATTCCAGCTGTTCACGAACAGGCGCAAACTTGATGCGGCTAATGACTTCATCAGCAAAGGCAAAGGTTAACAAGTTTTTGGCAGTTTCTTCATCAAGGCCACGTGAGCGAAGGTAAAACAACATGTTCTTGTCTAGCTGGCCAACGGTTGCGCCATGACTGCATTTCACATCGTCTGCATAGATTTCCAGTTCAGGTTTGGTATCAATCTCAGCGTGATCAGATAACAGCAGATTGGCATTAGATTGTGCTGCCTCTGTTTTCTGTGCATCTTTGTGCACAATGACCTTGCCATTGAAAACGCCTTGCGCACGACCATCCAGCACGCCACGATAATTTTCGTCACTTCGAGTGTTAGGCTTGGAATGATTCACCAGTGTGTGATTATCAACATGCTGGCGACCATTGCCCATATAAAGACCGTTTAAAATAATCTCGGCACCTTCACCCGCCAGATCCGTGACAATGTCATTGCGTACGATTGCACCACCTAATGAAATTGAATGTGATTCAACACGGCTATTACGATGCAGTTTCAGATGTGTACCACCGATATGAAAACTTTCGGTATTTTCCTGCTGGACTTTATAGTGCTCAAGAATTGCACCTTCCGCTGTTTCAATCTCGGTAATGGTATTGGTAAAACTAACAACATCCGTCAGCCCGTGGAAACTCTCAATTACGTTAGCCTGTGCGTTCTTGCCCATGATGATCAAATTACGTGGCGTCGTAGTAAGCGATTGTTCACTGCTACTGGAAATAAAATAAATCACAATAGGTTCTTCAATGACGACATTGTCTGGCACATAGATAAATGCACCATCATTAAAGAAGGCTATATTTAATGCAGCAAAAATATGGTGTTGATTATCAACACATTTATTCAAGCTGGCTTCAATTAATTCCGGGGTATTGCTTAAGGCTTCACGCAGGCTGCCAACAATGACCTTGTCATTAAGGCTGCCGATGTTTGAATATTCGGATGAATACTGGCCATTGATAAATACCAGTTCATGACTGTTTTCCGCATTAAATTTCAGCTTGTCCAAATCAGCAGCTTGAATAACATTGTGTGTAGCATCTGCTGGCACGAATCCGGTTTTGGTAATTCGAGAGACATCCGTATATTTCCAGTTTTCATGGCGACGTGTCGGGAAACCAGCTTCCTGAAACTGATCAAAAGCGGATTGTCGATACGCTACTAGCCAGGCCAGAGATTTTGACTCATCAAGACAGTTGATTTCCTGTTGTGCTAAAAAAGCAGCCTGAAAACTTTCTGCCAGATTATTTTCCTGGACTGTGCTCATGCTGCGTCAGCTTCCTCACGTACCCAGTCATAACCTTTCTCTTCAAGCTCCAGTGCCAGTTCCTTACCACCAGATTTAACGATCTTGCCATCAGACAAGACATGTACATAGTCAGGGACGATGTAATCTAACAAGCGTTGATAATGAGTCACCAGCACGATGGCACGGTCTTTACTGCGGAATTCATTGACGCCACCGGCAACGACCTTCAGGGCATCGATATCCAGGCCAGAATCGGTTTCATCAAGGATGGCCAACTTGGGTTCAAGTAATGCCATCTGAAAAATTTCATTACGCTTTTTCTCGCCACCTGAGAAGCCTTCATTGACTGCACGGTTTAAAAGATCTTCATTCATATTGACGACC